>NZ_PXUD01000026.1:0-69292 GCF_003390965.1 Salinivibrio sp. HTSP | reverse complement strand
TCAAGACCGGTGCTTTCAACCACTCAGCCATCTCTCCGGAACGCGGAGTATATTATTGGGTTGGGGTTGGCTTGTAAAGTGAAAAACTATAATTTGGAGTGCGTTTGGTTAGCTTTCAGCCAATAAAAAAAGAGGCCAGTGTTTGGCTGACCTCTTTTGGGAGTTTGCTAAGCGGTTTTAGATGTTTTCGACATCAAATTCTACTACCGGGCTCACGTCTGCGTCGTAGTCGACGCCTTCAACACCAAAGCCAAATAGCTTCAAGAACTCGGCTTTGTATTCGTTGTAGTCAGTCAACTCGGTGAGGTTCTCTGTGGTGATCTGTGGCCACAGGTCGCGACAGTGCTGCTGAATGTCTTCGCGCAGCTCTAGGTCGTCTAAACGCAAGCGACACTCGCTATCTACCTCTGGCTCGCTGCCATCGGCTTGATACAGGCGCTGAGTAAACATGCGATAGATTTGCTCCATGCAGCCCTCATGGACGCCTTCTTCGCGCATTTTCTTGAATACCATGGCGATATAAAGCGGCATCACCGGGATCGCTGAGCTGGCTTGGGTGACCACGCTTTTTAGTACCGCCACGTTGGCGCTACCGCCTTTGGCGGCGAGTGTTTGATTTAGCGCGTTGGCAGCACGGTCTAAGTCCATTTTCGCTTTACCTAAGGCGCCTTCCCAGTAGATTGGCCAGGTAAGCTCTGTGCCAATATAGCTGTAGGCCACGGTTTTGCAGCCTTCGGCGAGGACACCGGCGTCATTAAGGGCGTTGATCCAAAGCTCCCAGTCTTCGCCGCCCATTACGGTAACAGTGTCTTGAATTTCTTGCTCGGTGGCTGGTTCAACACTGGCTTCGATGATTTCATCTTTGTTGGTGTCTACCGCGGTTGAGGTGTAGGTCTCACCGATAGGTTTGAGTGACGAGCGCACCAGCTCACCGCTGTCAGGTAGCTTACGTACTGGCGAGGCTAGCGAGTACACCACCATGTCGATTTGACCCAAGTCTTGCTTGATCAAATCAATCGTTTTTTGCTTGGCCTCATGCGAGAAGGCATCGCCGTTCAGGCTTTTTGAATACAGGCCTTCTTGCTTGGCAAATTTGTCGAACGCGGCTGAGTTGTACCAGCCTGCGGTGCCAGGCTTTTTCTCGGTGCCGGGTTTTTCAAAGAACACGCCAATGGTTGCAGCGCCGCCGCCAAAGGCTGCCGCAATGCGTGAGGACAAGCCATAGCCGCTGGAGGCACCCACAACCAGTACACGCTTAGGCGCATTCGCAATCGGGCCTTGCGCTTTGGTGTAGTCAATTTGCTCTTTTACGTTGGCTTCACAACCAACAGGATGGGTGGTCGTACAGATAAATCCACGAATTTTAGGTTTGATGATCATATTCAACGTCCCTCACAAAATTGAGGCTAGGATAAATACTAACGCCTGCCTATGCATCCCCTTTTACGGAAAAAGGGCAAAAATACCCAGTGGTTGGAGGTGTTGCAGGCAAGAATAGTGGGCAAGATCTCAGCATTGTGACCCCAAGTGTCAGCGCCAATAAAAAAGCGCCTGCGAGGTGCAGACGCTTTTTGGCGCAAGTTAGCGACCTTTATGCCGCTTTGCTTGGATTAGGCTTGGCAATGGCACCGCCTTCTAACTGGCTAGAGGTAAACCATTCGGCTTTAAAGTCATCCACTTGTACCGCATAAGCACGCAGTGCATCAGCCTCTAGCAGTTTGTCACGCGCATCAGCGGTGATGAGATTTTGCTCAACCGCTTGTTGCGAGCGATCCGCCAAGCTGGCTTTGCCATCAATCTGCTTGGCTTTCACTGCCTTGACCAGGGCTTTTTCAGTGTCACGACACGCCCACATTGCAGTAAAGGCACGCTCCATCACCGCCACCGGATCGTCGGCCTTGTCGCCCACGTAGCATAAGTGCGTCCAACGGTCGCGCTCTGCGCTCGGGGTCATTAACTGCTCGGCAATCTGATTAAGCAGTTTGTCAGAGGGCATTTTGTAGTGCATGCCGAGTGGGAATAAAAGCACCCGTAGGCTGCGGCCCACACCTTTGGCGGGGAAGTTGTTAAAGGCGCCATCAAAGGCTTTGGCACACTGAGCTAGGCAATATTGCAGCGCATAGTGCACCATCGGCAGATCTTGGCTAGGACGGCCTTCATCTTCATAACGCTTCAACGTCGCCGACGCCATATACAAATGGCTGAGAACATCCCCCAGACGCGCGGATAGCATTTCGCGGCGTTTCAGCTCACCGCCCAGTGACAACATCGCCACATCAGTGGTCACCGCCAGTGCACGACTCATGCGGGTAAGGTGACGATAGTATTTGGCCGTCTCGCCACTCACCGGTGCGCGGTTGGTCAGTGATCCGGTCAGCGCGTTGACCAGCCCCATCACGCTGTTTTTGGTGGCATGGCCAATGTGTTTGAACAGTAATTTATCAAACGCTTGGGCACCGGCCTCTTGGTCTGGGTTCGCCGCCGCTTCCATCTCTTCGAGCACGTAAGGGTGGCAACGGGTCGCTCCCTGACCAAAGATCATGAGGTTGCGGGTAAGAATGTTGGCGCCTTCCACCGTGATGGCCACCGGAATACCAAAGTAATGATGCCCGATGTAGTTAAGTGGCCCTAACTGAATCGCACGGCCCGCGTGTACATCCATCGAATCATTCAAGATGGTGCGCGCAATTTCGGTCATGTGATATTTGGAAATCGCGGTGATGATCGCCGGTTTTTCTCCCTGATCAAGCGCGGTGGTGGTGAGGGTGCGAGTCGATTCAATTAAGTAGTTCAGCCCACCCATGCGGCCCAGCGCTTCTGCTACCCCTTCAAAGCGGCCAATGTGCATACCAAACTGTTTGCGCACATAACTGTAAGCGCCTGTGGTACGGGTGGCGAGATGCCCTACCGCCGTCCCCAGTGCGGGCAACGAAATCCCGCGCCCCGCTGATAGACACTCCACCAGCATGCGCCAACCACGGCCTGCGTAATCTTTACCGCCGATGACCCAGTCAATCGGGATAAAGACATCCTCGCCCTTGGTGGTGCCGTTCATAAATGCCATGTTGAGCGGATTGTGGCGATCGCCAATTTCAACGCCTGGGTGGTCAGCCGGAACCAAGGCACAGGTGATGCCGAGGTCTTTTTTGTCCCCCAGCAGGCCGTCTGGATCACCCAGTTTAAACGCCAAGCCCACCACGGTCGCCACGGGCGCGAGTGTAATGTAGCGTTTGTTCCAGCTTAAGCGGATCCCCAGCACTTGTTCACCATTGTGCTCACCCATGCATACCACGCCGTGATCGGGAATACTGCCAGCATCGGAGCCGGCTTCTGGCCCTGTCAGACCGAAGCACGGCACTTCGCGGCCATCGGCCAAGCGTGGCAGCCAATAATCGCGCTGATCTTGAGTACCATAATGAGTCAGCAGCTCACCTGGCCCCAGTGAGTTAGGCACCATCACGGTCACCGCGGCGCTTAAGCTACGGGTGGCAATGCGCGATACAATGGTGGAGTTGGCCAGCGCCGAGAACGCGAGGCCACCGTATTCTTTGGGAATGATCAGCGAGAAAAAGCGCTCTTTTTTCAGATAATCCCAGACTTCTTCCGGCAGATCTTTTTGCTCTTGGACAATTTTAAAATCATCCAACATCGCCAGGAGGGTTTCTAGCTGGTTATCGATAAACGATTGCTCTTCCGCTGTGAGTGTTGGCTTACCATACTGGTGCAACGTCTTCCAGTTTGGCGATCCGGAGAAGAGTTCACCGTCCCACCACACACTGCCGGCTTCCATCGCTTCGCGCTCAGTGGCGGATAACGGTGGCAGCACTTTTTTGAAGAAAGTAAACGCTTTATCACTCACCAGTGAACGACGTAATGAAGTTTGAGAGCTCATGATTCAGGTCCTTTTGTTGATCATGGTTGCACTCTTTTTACTGTTATTGTGCGACCAGAACGGGTTTTTACATTGCACCTCACGCACCGTGATACACCTGTCGCTGCGCTGAGTGGTTCAAATAAGCGGGACGCACCGCATCCTCACTTGATGTGTTTTGCTTGCCCTACTCCGCTTGTGACTCCGTCGCGAAGGCGAGCACTTGCCCCTGTTGTGCCATTGCCGCGGGCTTGGCGTTCATCCCTGCAGCTAGATACGGAATTAAGCGGTCAACGATCGCTTCCGTATCCAGGGTGCGACCAAAGTCGTTTTCGGCAATAGCACGCAACGCTTCGCTAGACGCCATGGTGAAAATCGCCGCCCCGAGGGTGAAGTGTAAATGCCAAAATACCGCCTCTGACGTCAGTTCAGGGTTAGCTTTGCGTACCGCTTGGTTAAACAGCGACAGCACGTGTTCGTAACGGGTGGTGATAAACCAACGTAAATGCCCTTGTACATCGGTGTAACCACGGCCAATCAATTGCATAAAGGTGGCTGCGCCATGTGGTCGATACGCATCAAGCGCAAGCACTGGCTGCTTTGCACATGAGAATACTTGCTCCATCGTGCACTCTGGTCGCACTAAGAGCGCTTGCAGCTGTTCACCGAGCGCTGGCATAAACGCTTCGAGGTAGCGTCCGAGCACTGCACGCACCAGTGATTTTTTGTCGCCAAAGTGATAGTTCACTGAGGCAAGGTTGACGCCAGCCTTGCTGGTAATCGTACGTAACGACGTTTCTTTAAACCCGTGCTCGGCGAAGAGCTGCTCCGCGGCATCAAGAATTTTTGCTTTGGTGTCGCCTCGTCCTGCCATTGTTCATTCACCTGTATTAAACGCTTGTTTAACTTTATACGCAGACACACCTTTTAACAACCCTGAAACACCCACGCATCGCATGAGTAACATCACATTATTGAGTGATTTCTTCGAGACCGCGGCCAGGTGGCTTTACACCGGCGTTTGCTGCATGACCGTATATTGTTTGGTAAATAAAGATGGAGGGTTTTCGTACTGGGCTGGCTATGTAATGCGTTGAATAAAAATGGTTAAGCAGCCCGTTCAGGCACTGCCCCAGCCATCGCTGCGCTTTTTTTGTACAAAAGTGGGAACCTATGCGCATTTCTGGCAGTCACACCTTGTGCCACTGCTTTTTCTAGAAGACTTTTCTTCTATGCCCACTCGCCGTTTGCTTGTGGGCTTTTTTATGCGCGGTTACGGAAGAGATCGCGTGCAGAAATCCGTTTTTATTGTGATTAAAATCACGAAACGGTCGCCAATCGACAAGATTTATCGACTTTTTTAAATCATCAGGAACTTCTTGGTCATCGCCCAGTCCTAATGGGTGCATCGGTAAGAAATGCCTTATTCCCCTCAGTAGTGAGGGAGCATGATTCCTCTTTCTTTCCGACCTGCTGCTGCTTTTTCTACTTACTTTAGAGTTTGTTTGTCTCTACCTTTATTTTTGCCCACCTTGTGTGGGCTTTTTTTATTTTGGGGCCGGGTCGTCTGAAGTCACCTGACCGTCGGCGATCATTTGATACGGTGAGGCATAGCGTAAGTTCAGCCCCAATTGCGCCAGCGTCTGCGAGGCATCAATCCATTTGCCATTACCTGTACTCGGCTGATATTCAGGCGGCTGTAACCCCATCTCGCGCGCCGCCCAGCCATAGTAAACACTTTTTGATGGGTGCAGTTCCGCGCACAGATGAAAGGTATGACCCCATTGACGCTGATGAATAATCGCACTGATCGCAGCGATCACATCGCTGCGGTGAATCAAGTTCACCGGCTCATTGCCATCTGATAAGCCTTGTCGACCCGCCAACATGGTTGAAGGGTGACGCTCACCGCCAATCAACCCCGCGAGCCGCATGACGGTTCCTTTCTCTCCATACGTTTCGCGCAGATGCGCTTCGATATGTTCGTGTGCTTTGCCCGACGCCGTGGTGGCGGCGGTCGCGGTGTGCTCTGTTACCTGTCCTTGAAGCGCCCCATATACAGACGTGGTGCTGATAAAGAGCACATGCTCAACGCCTGCTTGGGCCAGGCGGTCGATAAACGCGCACATAGCATCGCGGTATGCATCAAAGTCGGCGTGACGACGCCCTGCCGCGATATTGATCACCACGATATCCGCCTCGAGCAATGCCGCCGCTGATTGATAATCCGGCGCCATCACATCAAACGGCACCACGGTGGTCGCCAGCGTCTCGCTCAGTGCTTGCGCCGACGCGGGTTGGCGCTTGGTCCCCACCACGTGGTGTCCAGCGCCAAGTAGGTGTGACGCCAGCGGTTGGCCCAACCAACCACATCCACAAATTCCAACTTTCAATCCTGACACACGCGCTCCTTATCACCTTGGGTTACGTAATTATTTTTCAATGTAATGGTTCACACTATTCATTTCGACTGATTTTTGACCGTTTATTTATTTCACGCTGTAAATATATTCCTTAATTGTGTAAGGAAATAACTAAAAGCGTGAATGGTGACAAAGTTTTTATGCTCAGATAGTCATAATAATGTCATTACAATCCGCGAGACGATAGACTATCTGTTACTAAGCGGCAGTCAAAAGCCGTGGTGAATGACACACTTAACACTTCATTGAAGCTCGCTCTCACCGAGCGACAATTTTTAACTTTGGTCTTGAACGTAAGCGGTAACTCAGATGAATACTCTGGAAAAAATACAAAAAAATCTTGAAAACTTCAGCAAATCTGAAAGAAAAGTTGCTGAAATCATTGTCGCCTCCCCTCAAACCGCTATTCACTCGAGTATTGCGACGTTGGCAAAGATGGCTGATGTGAGCGAGCCAACGGTTAACCGTTTCTGTCGTCGCCTCGACACCAAAGGCTTCCCAGACTTTAAACTTCACCTCGCGCAAAGCTTGGCCAATGGCACCCCGTATGTGAACCGCAACGTTGAAGAAAACGATGGCGCCGATGCTTACACGGCGAAGATTTTTGAGTCAACCATGGCCTGTTTGGATGTGGCGAAAAACAGCATCGACACGCACCAAATTAACCGCGCAGTCGATATGCTGACCCAAGCGAAAAAAATCGCCTTTTTCGGCCTGGGCGCCTCAGCGTCAGTGGCGCATGACGCGCAAAACAAGTTCTTCCGTTTTAACATTCCGGTGGTGTGCTTTAACGACATCGTGATGCAACGAATGAGCTGCATTAACTGTAATGACGGCGATGTGGTGGTGATGATTTCACACACCGGGCGTACCAAGAGTTTGGTCGATGTGGCTAACTTAGCGCGCGAGAACGGTGCCACCGTCATTGGCATCACCCAGCGCGACTCGCCGCTAGATAAAGTGTGTTCGCACACCATCCAGCTCGACGTGCCAGAAGACACCGACGAATACATGCCGATGGCCAGCCGGGTCGTGCAAATGACGGTGATCGATGTGCTGGCCACTGGTTTTACGCTTCGCCGCGGGCCTGGATTTAGAGATAACTTGAAGCGTGTCAAAGAAGCCATTCGCGATTCACGCTTTCATAAAGAATCCCTGACCTAACTAAGAGGAGTGCGTTGGCACTCCTTTTTTGTGTCATCTATTCGACGTTTTTAATGCGCTACACTGGTGTCAGCACCTCGTCGAATCCACGACTTGGCGGTGATGTTGCCCTTTCTGCTTTATCCCTTAAAACATCATCCTGTATATAGGAGTTAATCATGTCTGCAAAACTGAGAAGAACGAAGATTGTTACCACACTCGGCCCTGCCACCGACAAAGACAGTGTATTGGAATCGATTATTGCCGCCGGTGCTAACGTCGTTCGCCTTAACTTCTCTCACGGCAGTGCGGAAGACCATATTAAACGCGCCGATCAAGTGCGCGCGATTGCGGCGAAGCTTGGTCGTCACGTGGGTATTTTGGGTGATTTACAAGGCCCTAAAATCCGAGTGTCTACCTTTAAAGAGGGTGCCATCACTCTGGCGGTAGGTGATAAATTCACCTTGGATGGCGAGCTTTCGCCTGGCATGGGCGACCAAGACGCGGTCGGCCTTGACTATAAAGCCCTGCCCCAGGACGTTACCAATGGCGATATTCTGCTGCTCGATGATGGTCGCGTACAGCTCAAGGTATTGGCGGTTGAAGGGGCCAAGGTACACACCGAGGTCACGGTAGGCGGTAAGCTCTCTAACAACAAAGGGATCAACAAAAAAGGCGGTGGCCTGTCTGCCCCTGCGTTGACCGAAAAAGACAAGCAAGACATTCTCACTGCCGCCAAAATCGGCGTCGACTTCTTAGCGATCTCCTTCCCGCGCAACGGCCAAGATATGCACTATGCCCGCTCGTTGGCGCGCGATGCTGGCTTGGACGCGCGTTTGGTGGCCAAAGTCGAACGCGCCGAAACCGTGATCAGCGATGAGAGCATTGATGACATTATTGAAGCGTCTGACGTGGTGATGGTCGCGCGGGGCGATCTGGGTGTCGAAATTGGTGATCCAGAGTTGGTTGGGGTACAAAAGCAACTCATTCGCCGCGCCCGCAGCATGAACCGTTTGGTGATCACCGCCACCCAGATGATGGAATCAATGATTTCCGCCCCTATGCCTACTCGCGCGGAGGTGATGGATGTGGCCAATGCGGTACTGGATGGTACGGATGCAGTGATGCTATCGGCAGAAACCGCCGCAGGCCAGTACCCACTGGAAACGGTACGCTCAATGGCCGAGGTCTGTATCGGGGCTGAGAAGATGCCGTCGGTCAATATCTCCAACCATCGTCTCGATCGTCAGTTTGATAGCCAAGAAGAAACAGTCTCTATGGCCACCATGTATGCGGCGAACCATATGCAAGGGGTGAAAGCCATGGTGTCACTGACCGAGTCTGGCCGTACGGCCTTGATGATGTCGCGCATCTCTTCCGGTAAGCCCATTTTTGCGCTATCGCGTCATGAACACACACTTAACCGTGCCGCCCTTTATCGTGGTGTGACGCCGGTGTATTTTGACAGCGACAGCGGTGCAGGCCTGCAAGTGGCGGAGCGTGCCCTGCAAACCTTGAAAGAAGGTGGCTTTTTGGCCGAAGGCGATCAGGTGATCATGACCCAAGGCGACCAAATGGAAGTGATTGGCTCTACCAACACCATGCGTGTGCTGACAGTGAAATAACTCGCGGATAAGCGCACACTGAAAAAGCAAAAGGCGATCTAGCTGGGTCGCCTTTTATGTTTGTCGTTGGAGTCCGCTAATGCTCTAATGAGACCCTCGCGAGTCAATCTGGTTTAGGTCGCCAGTGCGGATTGATATGCGCCATTAAGATATGATCTTCCCATTGGCCATTAATCAACAAATAGTCTCGCGCTCGGCCCTCATGTTCAAAGCCGACCGCCTCCAATACCTTGGCACTACGCTGGTTACATGGCATGTAGGACGCACACACACGATGGATGTGAACGTTATCAAACAGCCACTGGTTCGTCGCGGCAAGCGCCCGACGCATGATCCCTTGTCCTTGTGCCGCTTCATCAAGCGAATAACCCACGGTGCACGAATAAGATGGGTATTGCATCACACTGGTATACGAAATCACCCCTAACACTTGAGGCAAGTCTTGCTTGGCAATCAAAAAGTAATACGCCAGCTGATGCTTTTGTAACTCCATCAACTGCAGCACGCGTCGCTTCCACCCCTGCTCAGTATAAAAGCCCGCCGCACGTTCAGGCTCCCAAGGCGCGAGAAAATCACGGTTGCGCTGAAAGTACTGCACCACCCGGGTCACGTCTTCATGGCTGATGGCATCAATGCGCAGCTCATCAACGGACAAACGCGGGAAGTGGCTAATCGACGACTGATACATACTGGCTTCCTGCATCGGCTTACTTTTTACCAATCCCGTAGTCGCGCAGTTTGTTAGCAATCGCGGTGTGCGAGACATCCAATCGCTTGGCCAGCTTGCGCGTTGAAGGGTAGCTTCGATACAGGTTATGCAAAATCCCCGACTCGTAACGCTTCATGATTTCATCCAATGAGCCATCCATCGATTCTTCACTCATAAACTGGGTGTTTTCAATTTCTGGCAGTTGGACGTCATCGATCGTCATCACTTCTGCATCAATTTGCGTCATCGCATGAAGCAGTACATTGCGTAACTGGCGGATATTCCCGGGCCACGCATAATGTGTCAGATAATCAGCCAAGGCTTCGTCGATGCGCGGCTTAGATTGCCCCAAGTCGGCAGCAAATTGTTTGACGAACAGCTCTGCCAGCGGCATCACATCGGCCGTTCGCTCTCTAAGTGGTGGCACGGTTAGCGATAACACATTGAGGCGATAGAAGAGATCTTCACGGAACTGATGGGCCGCCACCAGCTCGGGCAAGTTTTTCTGAGTCGAACAAATAACGCGCACATCCACCTGCATCTCGCGTTCTTCGCCGACACGACGGAAGGTCCCGTCTTGCATAAAGCGCAACAGTTTTACTTGCAGGTGGCGGCTCATTTCGCCGACTTCGTACAAGAATACGGTGCCACCATCCGCTTGCTCTAAAATGCCTTTTTTGGCGCTACCGCCTTCTTCGGCGGCCGCCATGCCAAACAATTCGGTTTCAGCGGCGTTATCTGGCATAGATACACAGTTAACGAGTAGGAAAGGTTTATCCGCGCGCAAGGAGTGACGGTGGCAGGCACGCGCTATCATTTCTTTACCTGTACCGGTTTCGCCTTGTACTAACAGTGGTGCATCCAACATCGCCAGTTTTTTCGCTTGGCCAATGAGCTGCTTAAACTTGTTTGATTGACCCACAAGATGATCAAACCCATGATCGCTCGGGGTACGGAACACGGTTTGCGAGGTGTTATTCATCGCCACCTGCTTAAGCTGCACCACCGCACTCACCAATACAGGCTGCTCACTTTCGTCATTGATGTGCACTGGCATCACTTCCATGAGGAAGTCGAGTCCGGCCATCACCACCATCCGACAGCTTTGACTGGCTTCTTCTTTTTCCAGCCAGTGGGCAAACTGAAAGTCGGGAAACACGCTGTTGGCATGTTCATCGATAAGTTGGTGTTCACTCGAGCCAATCAAGTCTTGCGCCGCCTTGTTGGCCATATCAATGTAGCCATCGAGGTTAATCGACACCACAGGATCGGTCAGGCTTTCAACTAGTGCGCGCAACTCTTTGTGCTCGCGCTCAGCCGGTAAAAACTGTACTTTGCGTACGTCGGTGACCCCAGAAATCAGTCGAATTTCTGACATCAACTGGCTAAAGGCGTCGAATTCAATTTCCGGACAGTTGAGGTATATGATCCCGACCTGGTCAATTTCAATACCCCGCAGGTCGATGTCGCGGCGCACCAGAATATCGAGGAGTTCGCGGGTAAGCCCGATCCTATCTTCACAACAGACTTTCAGTCTCATAATGGATTCCTGTGACTTGACAGTGATACCCAATACCGGCAGCAAGCCTTGTGGCGATGCATACTTAAAACTCTGCCCGCTTCAACGGGTTACTGAAGCATTCATCGTCGTGGCTGCCTGCGCTGCATTAGCTGTCAGGATAAGTTGACACTGAAGCGGAGTTTGAGCGGGTTAGGGGGAACAGTCAAGCCCTGATACGATTTTTGCTTTACGCCGTCACGTTTGTAGCACAGAAAACACGCAATTAACTCACTGATTATTCTATGAATACGAGCGTGGCTGGTGAGTTTGCCTCCCAGCCACCTTCTTGACGTGCATTATCACGCATTTTGTTGACGCTTGCCCGCCAGTCGCTTGATTAACTCACGGCGAAGCTGCGACAGGCTGGGCGCGGCTTGACCATGCCAAGGCAGTGGCCGCATCAATGTCATGGTTTTTAGCCCTAACCGCGCAGTGAGCAGGCCAATACCGAGCCCCTGCGCCACCCGGCCTGATACGCGACCCGCGATATTCACCGACAGCACATCAAAGCCCACATCGGTCATCGCCTCACTGGCACCCGCCAGCGCCATGTTGGTGAGCACCATTTTCAGTAAACGAAAACGCGCTTTAACGCCCAGTTGGATCCCGTAGATCTGCGCGATACGCGTCATCAAGTAAAAATTACGCCACGCCACCAGCAACATATCTGCTACCGCCAACGGGCTGACCGCCACCATGAGTGCGGCTTCTTGCGCGTGCTTGGTGACCAAAGCACGCGCCGCTTTATCTTGTGCGCTGAGCACTTGCTGCTCATAGAGGCTCAGAATTTCACTGTCACTATGTGTGGCCGCCAATTGCTGCTGCCAGTTGGCAAAGGCGGCCGTTTGCGCCTGCCCGGTTTGCTCGGCCAGTTGCTGACAAAACCGCTCTCCTTGCCCCACCGCATCACTGCTTAGCAGCTGCTCTGCTTGTTCTCGTACCGCCTCACGCTCCACCAAGCGGCGCATCGCCCGCCACTCTTTGCCTAGCATCACCAGTCCAGTGGTGGCAAGCGCGATCAGCAGGCCTTGCCAACCCAGGCTCAACCAATCTCGCGCCAGCCAGCTTTGATAGACGCTGTCCGCTGATTGCCACACCGCGAGTAATACAGTCACTAATAGCAAAAACGGCCATACGCGGCGACGTTGTCGTGGCGAAGGCGTTAGGGTCGCTTCAAGTTCCGCATCCCACTCTTCACTCGGTGCAGGGGTAAAATCGGTTTCCGATTGGAACTGTATGCCTTGTTGGATTCGACTTTCCGTGTCGTGTTCTACATCCACATCCTGTGCAAAAGTTTGCTTTGGCTTGTATTGCGTCATCGCGCTCTCACTTATCGAAATTTATCGCCCAGCAAGTAATCCAATGCCTTATCCATACGAATGTGCGGTAACGGCGCATCCAGGGGCGCTTGCTGAGGGCGGAAAGAGGGAAAATCAAACCCTTGCGCTTGCCAGAATGTCTCTTCAGGTAACTGCGCTGGCACATCACCCGGGTACAAGGTGACTGGCGAATTGTCGGCAAGAAAGCCTTTTAGCGCGCGCTGGTTTTCGCCTTTTACCGAGACATAACCGGGTGTGGTGGCTTCAATCGCGGCAACACTTTGGCAACGCATATCAATGCCCTCGAACGCGGCTTGCTGCCACGCCTGATGAACGATTTGTTGTAATAAGCTCACCATATTTGGGTGTTGATCGGGGGTCACATGATCGGCTTTAGTGGCCGCAAACAAGACCTTGTCAATCCGTGGTGAAAACAGTCGTTTCATCAACCCTGACTTGCCATATTTAAAGCTTTGCATCAGCTGCTCAACGGCAAGACGCATATCATGAAACGCCGCGGGGCCAGCATTCAGGGGCTGTAAGGTATCTACCAAGATCACTTGCCGGTCAATTTTGGCAAAATGCTCGCGATAAAAATTAGCAACCACGTGCTCGCAATAATAGTCGTAGCGCGCTTTTAGCACACCGTAGTTGGAGTCTTTCCCGGCTTTGGCCAACGCTTGCTCGTCCTGTTTCCCCACCCATGGGAAGAACTGCACCACAGGCGCGCCCGCTAGTTCACCTGGCAGCACAAATCGACCTGGCTGCACCCAGTGCAAGCCTCCGTGCGCTTTACACTGATGCAAAAACGCGGTGTAGTCTTCGGCAATGTCCGCCAGCATTTTTTCATCCGCCGGGGCAAATGGATCAAGCGCCGCCGCTTTGGTTGTCCAGGTGGCCGCCAGCTCGCCGCGGCGACCAGTGAGTAGCCCTGCTTGTTTGGTCGACCATTGCGAGTAGCTTTGGCTTAACAAGGGCAAATCGAGCAGCCACTCCCCCGGATAATCGACAATATCCACGTATAGCGTGGCCATTTCATTGATTGCCCTCAGTGCTGCCGACTGGGGGCGATAGCGCACCGCGAGGCGTACTTCACTGACATCACGTGTCGGTGACGGCCATACCGGTGGGGTTTGATGAAGCGCCTGCATGGCACTGTCGTAATCAAACGCGGGCAGATGCATGTGCGGATGGGGCTCTCGACGTGCACCCAATCCCCGCCCCTGTTGCACCAATGACATCAGCGGTAAGTTAGGCTCAGTACCCAACTGCGTCAGTTGATTAATGAGAGAAGTAATAAAGGCGGTTTTACCCGCACGAGAAAGACCGGTTACCGCGAGGCGAACATGACGGTCAGCCCCACGGCTCACCCACTGCTTCACACGCCTTTTCACTGATGGCATAGGTTGATATGGCTCCTAATTGGCCAAGCTGCCCAAACAGGGCAGCAAGGTTAGAGTTGTTTGAAGGCTTGGTCGACGTTAAAGGTCGAAGAGGTCACATAGGCTTCCATGTGCGTCACCTTATCTTCCATTTGGCTAAATTCACGGTCGAGATCGGCAATCAATTGGCTCGCCGATTTTCCTGACTGCCAAGGTTTTTGCTTCACTTGATGCTCTTGTTGCGCGGCACTCGGCTCTTGCCTGACCTCTGGCGGCTTTTTATCCAGGATCAATACCGCCGCGATATAAGCGACCACCACAAAGAACCCAAAACCGAGTAAAAACGCCGAGACAGTGAGGATGCGCACTAACCAAGTTTCCATGCCAAAGTGATTGGCAAGCCCGGCGCACACCCCAGCGATGCGGCCATTTTCTGGATCTCTATACAAGGTATTACTCATGCGCGTTGCCTCCAGTGGGGGGCTTCTGCATCCAATAAACGTTCTAGGTTATCTACCCGCGCCTGCAGCTTTTCGGCACGTTGCGCCAGTTGTTGCAGTGTCTCGTAATCTTGCCCACTCAGGCCTTGCGCCACTTGACGCTTACTGCGGTAATGCAGAAATAACCACAGCGGGGCGACAAACAGCAGAAAAATCGCCAGTGGGAAACCGAGAAATAATGATGACATGTCCGCTCCTTGTGGTATCGGTTACGATTGGTTGTTTTTCATTTTGGCTTTTAAAGACGCCAGCTCTTTTTCAATCTCATCTTGCGCTTGTAAGTCAGCGAACTCGTCTTCTAGGCCTTTGCCCTGGCCGACTTGATAACTGTCCGCTTCTGCTTCTAGTTCGTCAATACGGCGCTCATATTGTTCAAATTTTGCCATCGCTTCATCGGCGCGGCCACTGCCAAGGTGACGGCGCACATCGCGACGATTACCCGCGGTTTCACGACGAATTGTCAGTGATTGCTGACGTGCGCGTGTCTCGCTTAACTTGGTTTCTAGTGCCGCAATTTCGCCAGCAAGCTTCTCTACGCTTTCGTTAATCAGCGTCAGCTCCTCATCCAACGCAACTTTAACATCATGCGCTTTCTGCTTCTCAATCAATGCCGCACGAGCCAGGTCTTCACGATCTTTTTGCAATGCGAGTGAGGCTTTGTCCTGCCACTCTTGGATCTGACGCTCGATATTTTCAATTTTACGCGCAACTTCTTTTTTATCGGCTAGCGCTTTTGCCGACGAGGTACGCACTTCAACGAGGGTGTCCTCCATTTCTTGAATGATCAAACGGATCATTTTTTGTGGATCTTCTGCCTTGTCTAACAAGGCGTTGACGTTAGCATTCACAATATCAGCAAAACGCGAAAAAATTCCCATTATAAACTCCTTAATACGCTTCCTCATTGATGAGCCAGAGAGTTAAGGCCAATGGCGCATTAACCCGTGGTACTCGGCTCTGACACACCCAATAGGATTCAAATCCCATGCCAACTTTTAAGTCATTTATTTTCAATAACTTAAAAGGGATTGCGTTACCCCACTAAAAAGGCCATGATGAAGAAAACCACTATTTGGTAAAAATCGCCATGCGTGAACAAGACAATTTATTGGGTGAATCGGATCGTTTTCTCGCCGTGTTGGATCATGTCAGCCAACTGGCACCGCTTAACCGTCCAGTGCTGATTATGGGTGAGCGCGGAACCGGGAAAGAGTTGATTGCACAGCGTCTTCATTATCTCTCAGCACGCTGGTCGCAACCATTGGTGAGTTTAAATTGCGCCGCACTCAGCGAAGGATTGATCGACTCCGAGTTATTCGGCCACGAAGCCGGCGCCTTTACCAGCGCCAAAGGCCGACATGCGGGACGCTTTGAGCGGGCGGAAGGCGGCACCTTGTTTTTGGACGAGATCGCCACCGCGCCATTGGGCGTGCAGGAAAAGCTGCTGCGGGTGATTGAATATGGCGAGTATGAGCGGGTAGGTGGTGTCTCTCCCCTGCGTGCCGATGTGCGCCTTATCTGTGCCACTAATGAAGACTTACCTGGATTGGCACATGAGAACCGCTTTCGACCCGACTTGCTTGATCGGCTGGCGTTTGATGTCATTCACCTCCCGCCACTTCGCGAGCGTCAGCAAGATATTTTGTTATTGGCTGAGCACTTTGCGATGAAAATGGCCGTGGAGCTTGGCTACGCGTTATTTGCCGGCTTTTCCGAGCACGCTAAGTCTCAATTGTTAACGCATACGTGGCCAGGCAATGTGCGTGAATTAAAAAATGCCGTCGAGCGTGCCCTCTCCCGTCACAATGATCCCAACACGCCCATCGACACGATTTGTTTAGACCCTTTTTCACCGCCTTGGCAGCGGGCTCATTCTGCGGTCACTGCGGCCACTTCCACCACCAAAGCCGACTCACTGCCCCCTCTGCCACTCGACCTCCGTCAATGGCAAACCACGCAAGAACGCGATTTGGTCACAGCGGCGCTGTCGCAAGCCAACTATCATCAGAGAAAGGCCGCGCAGTTACTTGGCCTAAGCTACCATCAATTTAGGGGGCTGCTGCGAAAACATAACGTGGGGCAACACGACGCGCATGACCCGATGCGCTGAGTGTACGGACACAGATACACCCCCAATGCAAAGAAACACCAGATAGCCCCTACTTTGCTTGGTGGTAAAGCCGTTTCGGTGGTAGATTACGGGGTTTACTTTGATAGCTGATTTCACTTGGTTTATGCGCGTTTTTTTCCAGTTTTTGATCCTGGGGGTGAGTGGTCTGCTCCTTGCAGGTTGTGACGCTGCCAGCGATCAACGTGCGGCCGACAATCGTGGCTTTGTGTTTTGTGGCCCTGGCCAGCCGAACACCTTTAACCCTCAGTTGACCGATGGCGGCCTCACGGCTGATACCTTGTCGAGTCAGCTTTATGACCGTCTGCTGCGACTCAATCCCGAGACGTATCAACCCGAGGCGATGCTAGCAAAAAGCTGGCAGGTGAGTGATGATGGTAAAACCTACACCTTTTCTCTGCGTCGTGGCGTCGCGTTTCATCGCAGTGTTCAGTTTACCCCTTCGCGGTACCTCAACGCCGACGATGTGGTGTTTTCCTTTCGTCGCCTTATTAACCCACGCCATCCTTTTCATCACGTTTCCGGTGGTCAGTATCCGTGGTTTGATAGCATGAACTTTGCCGGCTTGGTGACCAGCGTTAAAGCGCTCGACACCTACCGCGTGCAATTTACCCTCTCTCGGCCCGATGTCTCTTTTCTCTCCACCTTGGCTACCAACTTTTCAGTGATCCTTTCAAAAGAGTATGCCAACCAATTGCTGGAGGCGGGCACACCAGAGAAGCTCGATACCTATCCGGTTGGTACCGGCCCTTTCGCGCTGGCGGAGTACCAGCCACGCGAGCTTATTCGACTGCGCCGCCATTGGCAGTACTGGCAAGGCCCTGCGCCGATGGAACAGGTGGTGTTTGATGTTTCCACGCGCGGCACAGGGACGCTTGCAAAAATGCTGACCGGCGAGTGTGATGTGCTCGCCTCGCCCGTCGCGAGCCAGCTTCCCGTGGTTGTCGGTGATGAGCGCTTTAGTTTATCGTCGCAAACAGGGATGAATGTGGCCTTTATTGCGCTCAATACCCGCCACCCTGCGTTATCGGAAGTGGCAGTACGTCAAGCGATTAACCTAGCGATTGACCGAGGGGCGCTGCTCAGTTCGGTCTATTATGGCACTGGCGCGCCGGCCACCAGCTTACTGCCACCCATGTCATGGGCCTATGATCCTAATCGAAAAACCCAGTATGATCCCAAGCTGGCCGCGGCATTACTTGCCAAAGCAGGCTATCGTCATGGTTTCAGTGTCGATTTAACCGTGCCGCTTAAACCCACGGCGTTTAACCCCAGCCCCCGTAAAACCGCGGAATTAATCCAAGCGGACTTGGGAGAAATTGGTATCGACGTCGATATTATCCCGGAGAAAACCGTCAATCGCACGTCCATTCGCCAAGGTGATGACAGCCACGATATGGTATTAACGGGATGGGTCGCCGATAATGGCGATCCTGATACGTTTTTACGCCCTTTGCTCACCTGCAACGCGAAGTTTACGGGCTGGAACATCTCTAACTGGTGTAACCGCTTTTTTGACCAAACGCTAAATCAGGCGATTGCCACGGACAAGATAGCCAAGCGCAAGGCGTTATATCAGAAAGCTCAAACTATCCTTGACCGTCGCATGCCCGTCATTCCCCTGGCCCACGGCATTCAGCATCAAGTGCGTGACGCCAGACTAACCGGACTGACAATGACGCCCTTTGGGGCCGACAGTTTCGCCGATGTGTCGCGGGAGCGCTAACCAATGTTGATTTATACGTTACGACGCCTCAACTTATTTTTAATCACCCTAGTGATCCTCACCTTGGTCGCCTATAACATTATGTTGCTGGCACCCCATTCAAATTGGCACCAATTTGATTACTGGATAGGCTGGATTTACTACATTCGCCAACTGCTTGATGGCGACCTCGGATTAGCCGTCAATGGCTCACCGGTTGTCGAGACACTGGCGCACGTCGCACCCGCGACCTTAGAGCTATGCTTTGCCGCGCTCTTTATTAGCTTGATTGTGGGCGTGCCATTAGGCACGCTGGCTGGCATTCGTAGCCAAGGGCCTGCAGATAAAGTGATTTCTTCGTTTGCCCTGGTGGTGTTCTCCATCCCTACATTCTGGTTGGCTATCCTCTTTATCATGGTTTTCTCGCTCGACTTACAGTGGTTTCCGGTGTCTGGGCGCTATAACCTTTTGTATGAAATCCCGCATATTTCCGGCTTCGCGCTGGTGGATTTGTGGCTGTCAGACTTACCGCTACAAGGCAAGGCCGCAACAGATATTGTCCGCCACCTGGTGTTACCGACCCTAACGCTTGCCGTGGTCCCGACCACCGAGATCATTAAAATGGTACGCGACTCTATGGCCTATGTGATGCGACAGAATTACATCAAAGCCGCCGCGACCAAGGGGCTATCAAAAACGGAAATCGTGCTTCGTCACGGGATGAAAAACGCCATTCCACCGATCATCCCTAATTTTGGTTTACTGGTTTCCACTATGGTGACCTTTGTGATCATCGTCGAGTCAGTCTTTAACTGGCCTGGGATTGGGCGCTGGCTACTCGATACGCTCATCGCTAAAGATTATGTGTCAGTACAAGGCGGCGTCTTGGTCATTGGTGGGTTTGTATTACTGATTAATATCATCTCGGATGTATTGGGGGCTTTTATGAACCCGCTGGTAAGGAAAAAATGGTATGCCCTCAAATAGTGTGTACGTTGAACAGCATATCCCGACCCAATTCGAGCGCACCTGGAATGCGTTTCGTCGCAACAAGCTTGCGGTGATTGGCTTTTGGTGCCTGGTTGGGCTCATCCTGGTTACCTTATTTGCCCCCCTTCTCGCCCCGTGGAGCCCGCAGCATCAAACAGGCCACTTACTGATGGCGCCCTCTTGGGTGCAATCAGGGCAAATTGAGTACTTTTTAGGGACCGATGATCTGAGCCGCGATATGCTCTCACGCCTGATTGCGGGCTCTCGACTCACCTTTGGCTATGCGCTGATCACCGCATTGGCCGCGTCGCTGGTCGGTGTGGCGATTGGCGTACTGGCTGGGATGACCAAGGGACTCAAGTCGAGTGTATTAAACCATATCCTAGATAGTATCCTTTCTATTCCATCATTATTGTTGGCCATTATCGTGGTGGCGTTTTTAGGTGTGGGAGAAACCCAAGTATTACTCGCTATTTGGCTATCACTGATCCCACGTATCATTCGCGCCGTGTATACTGCGGTGCATGATGAAATAGGGAAAGACTATATCATTGCCGCGCGCTTAGATGGGGCCAATGATTTTTATCTCCTTTATCACTCGATTTTGCCCAATATCGTCACTGTGCTGAGTACCGAAATTACCCGCGCGATTTCTGTCGCCATTCTTGATGTGGCGGCACTCGGCTTTTTAGGTCTTGGGGCACAGCCGCCCGCGCCTGAATGGGGCGCCATGTTAGGGGATTCTGTTGAGCTGATTTTCACTGCGCCTTGGACGGTCACTTTGCCTGGAATGGCGATTGCGTTCAGTGTGTTGGTTGTTAACCTAGTGGGTGAGGGGATCAGCCAAGCCATCAACGCAGGAACTGAATAATGCCGTTACTTGATATTCGACACCTGACCATAGAAATAGAAACCCCACAAGGCATGGTGAAAGCCGTCGATCGTATGAGTTTGACCATCAATGATGGTGAAATTCGTGGCTTGGTGGGTGAATCTGGCTCAGGCAAAAGCTTGGTGGCTAAAGCCATTTGCGGCGTCACTAAGGATCAATGGCATGTGACCGCCGACCGATTACGCTTGGGTAATATCGACCTATTAGAACTGCCCGCGCGCGAACGTCGCCATGTGGTCGGCAAAGACATTGCGATGATTTTCCAAGAGCCCTCTACCTGTCTTGACCCTTCCGAAGTGGTGGGACATCAGCTTGAAGAGGCGATTCCGCCCGCTTCATTCTCAGGCAGTTGGTGGCAGCGTTTGAATTGGCGCAAACAACATTCGATTGCCTTGCTGCATAAAGTGGGCATCAAGGATCACAAGCGAGTCATGGAAAGCTACCCGTATGAGCTGACCGATGGCGAGTGTCAAAAGGTGATGATTGCGATGGCGATTGCCAACCGCCCTCGCCTATTGATTGCCGATGAACCGACCAACGAGTTAGATCCCATTACTCAGGCGCAGATATTTCGTTTACTGAGTCGCACCAATCAGCTCTCCAACACCACCATATTGCTGATTAGTCATGACCTGACCTTGGTGACGCGTTGGGCTGATAGGATCACCGTGATGTATTGTGGCCAGTCAGTGGAATCGGGTAACCGCGAGCAAATTTTGACGACGCCGCACCACCCCTATACCGATGCCTTATTGCGGACGATGCCTGATTTTAGTCGCGACATCCCCCACAAGAGCAAGCTAGAGACCTTGCCTGGCTCAATACCGCCACTACAGCATTTGCCCATCGGTTGTCGACTGGGGCCACGTTGCCCGTATGCACAGCGTAAATGTGTGGAAACCCCACATACGCAAAAAGTGAAAAACCATAAATTTGCCTGTCATTTCCCACTCAACATGGAGAACAAGCATGGCCGCTCTTCTTGAAATAGATGGGCTCACCAAAGATTATCATCACCGGACTGGGTGGTTGAGAAAGCGTGTCACTCATGCGGTTAAGCCTGTGTCTTTCTCATTAGATGTTGGGGAAACCATTGCCTTTGTGGGCGAAAATGGCTCAGGAAAATCGACGCTGGCACGCATGATTGCGGGTGTTATCGAGCCGACGGCAGGGCAAATCCGAGTTAATGGCGAGACGCTGCGTTACAAAGACTACCAAACCCGCTGTAAATTGATTCGGATGATCTTCCAAGATCCGAACACCTCGCTCAACCCACGCAATCAGATCGGGCAAATCTTAGAAGGCCCCTTGCGACGAAACACCAACATGACCCCGCAAGAGCGCGGCAAACGCATTAAGAACACGCTATTGCGTGTGGGCTTGTTACCCGAGCACGCCTACTTTTATCCGCAAATGCTGGCCACCGGCCAAAAGCAACGGGTATCGCTTGCGAGAGCCTTAATTCTTCAGCCCAGTGTCATTATCGCTGATGAAGCCTTAAATGGCTTGGATATGTCCATGCGCTCGCAGATCATCAACTTGTTGCTGGAGTTACAAGATGAGATGGGACTGTCTTACGTGTATGTGTCTCAGCATATGGGGGTGATTAAACACGTTACTGACAAATTGATGGTGATGCAAAAAGGGAACGTGGTGGAATCAGGCAATACCGCAGACATTTTTGCCAACCCGCAACACGGCTTGACGCAAAGGCTGATTGATAGTCATTTTACCGCACCTGTCTTAGACCGGCGTTCGCGTAAATCAGCTGGCGCACGGCCATAGCCTGATCAAGAGCGGCATTGTTAGCCGCTCTTTTTATTGCCATTTATCTATGATCTTAATCGCTTAGCTAGTTAACGTTTGGTTGATCGCTGCCAGCACAGCAGCAGGATCGGCTGCCTGCGTTACTGGCCGACCGATCACAAGATAATCAGAGCCCGCTTGCACCGCTTCTTTTGGCGTCATCACTCGGCGTTGGTCACCTTGGTCACTGCCGGCGGGACGGATCCCCGGAGTGATCAACTTAAACCCATCTCCACATTCAGCCTTCAATAGACTGGCTTCATGCGCAGAGCACACCACCCCATCAAGCCCTGCCTGCTTGGTTAACCCCGCTAAGCGCTGCACCTGTGCTTGCGGTGACGTATGAAGGCCACTGTCAGCTAAATCGTTTGCTGTCATGCTGGTCAGTACGGTCACGCCAATCAACCAGGGGCGATTGCCGCCATAGGGGGCCAGGGCTTCACGTGCTGCAACCATCATTCGCTCGCCACCAGAGGCGTGGACGTTGACCATCCAGACCCCTAACTCAGCCGCCGCCGACACCGCACGTGCACACGTATTGGGGATGTCGTGGAATTTAAGATCGAGAAATACCTCATGTCCCCCCGCGTGCAGCTGTTTAACTAATGCCGGCCCAAATAAGGTGAACATTTCTTTGCCCACTTTTAAGCGACATGAGCCCGGCTCAATTTTATCCACAAAGGCCAGTGCTTGATTCATGTCTGCGTAATCGAGTGCCACGATGACTTTTGGGTCGTGCATGTTGTCTCCTTGTTCCTTATATAGTGTTCAACTAAGCGGTGATTCCCGCGCGATAGATAAAAAAACGGCGATGCCAATGCATCGCCCTTATTCACCATCAAGCCCCCGGATTGGCTTGATTGCCCCCCAGCTTTTGCAGGACGGACATTGCCAGTAAAGCGCGTGAGTGGAGAAGCCGCATTTTCGACAACGATAATGCGGTTTCACCTTCATCTGTTCGGCGACCAAGTCTTTTAGCGTGTTCAGACTGGTTTTTGCGCGTCCCTCTTCCGCTTGCTCAACATGGTATTCCATTAACTTGTGAAAGCCGCGCATGGTCGGATTGCGAGTAAGCTGGCGAGTGAGAAAGCTTTGCGCCATCGCGATATTTTCGTTGTTACCGATCACCTCTGATAGCATCAACTCCGCGCTGACCCCAGCATTCTTTTCAATGCATTCTTTTAAAAACCGAACCAGATGCATTTCACGCCCTAGCGCGCGATAGCTCTCCGCCAACAGTGGTAACGCCTCACTGACAAAGTCCGCATCCTGCTCTAGGATGTTCTCTAGCTGCTTGATGGCGCCTTTATAATCTTGGTGCTCAATATCAAGCTTGGCCAGCTTCAAGCTGGCGCGCACGCAACTTTTATCATACGACAAGGCGCGACGTAGCCATTGTCGTGCTTTATGTTCGTCGCCATCGGCGAGCTGTTGCATCGCCAGCTCACAATGAAAATGGGCAATGTCTTTACGTAACTTGTGCTTGCCCATCTTGACCAGTTTACTCGCGGTATCAATCGCGTTTTCCCACTCTCGGGTTTGCTGAAAGATAGCCAACAACTGCTGAAGGGCAAATTCTTGATAATCTGGCTCATCCACCAGCTCGGAAAATATCTTTTCTGCGCGATCAAAAAACCCGGCGACCATGTAATCTTTGGCCAGCTGTTGCATGGCGAGGTTGCGTTGATCAAGCGTCAGATTAGGGCGAGCAATCAGGTTCTGGTGGATGCGAATCGCGCGATCGACTTCGCCCCGAGAGCGAAACAGATTGCCAAGGGCAAGGTGGGTATCAATGGTCTCATTGTCGACCTGGAGTAGCTCGATAAACAGATCGACTGCTTTATCTGATTGTTCAGACAGCAGCAGATTGAGCCCCGCCACATACTGACGAGACAAGTGATGTGACTGTTCTTGCCGTCGATGACGAGCATTCCTGTTACCCATATACCAGCCGTAACCGGCCGCAATGGGGAGCAACAGAAACAACAGCTCTAGCATGAATTATTGTTCCTTAAGCGGGTCCGTGCGCAATTTATCAAGTTCTTTGCGTTGCTTATCCACCTGCTTACGCAGTCTTCGAGCGGTCACTCTCGCTTTTAGGTATAACGCACCGCAGACTAACCAGCCAATGCCAAAACCCATGACAAAGACGATACCCAAGATCACAGAAAGACGAAATTCCCCTTGGGCAATTAAGTAGTTAAAGTTGACCACATCTTGGTTTTGCGCTCCCAGCGCCAAGGTGATCAGAAAACATAACACCAGAAACAGAATGCCGAGTATTTTCACAAGTATTCCCTCATTGCGAAAGGCCTAGTGCCTCTTCAATTATGGCAGAACGACAAGATGCGAGGCACTTGTCACTGTGAACGTTTGCTTGATACAACAAAACGTTACTAATACACCCTTGGCTCGCGCTGTCCACTCGCATGATGGCAAGTGGCAAGGTTTTAGCTGTGGGTACAAGATCTTACACAGAAGGTATGATTATGCAGGAAATTCGCCACGCAAGCTATGATCGATAGGCATAAAAAAACGGCATACCTACAGCATGCCGTTTTTTCCAGCGTCTATCGCTTAACCATAGATGTTAACGCGATCACGAAGCTCCTTACCAGGTTTGAAGTGCGGGACGTATTTACCGTCAAGCTCCACTTTTTCCCCTGTTTTCGGATTACGCCCCACACGAGGCGCGCGATAATGCAGTGAGAAACTACCAAAACCACGGATTTCGATCCGATCACCGCTTTCAAGTGTGGTCGCCATATGCTCAAGGATTTCCTTGATAGCATCCTCTACCTGCTTAGCAGACAGATGGGCTTGCTGACTACAGAGCCTTTCAATTAACTCAGATTTGGTCATAGACACCCCGCTTTAGTATGTTTCTCAACAGTATAAATGCAGAGGGGGAAAATTTCCCCCTCAACTTATACATTATTCGCTCTTCGCTGCTTTAAACGCGTCAGCCATAGCATTACCGATAGCGCCTTCATCAGATTTGTTCAGGCTAGCCATCGCTTCTTGCTCGTCAGCTTCGTCTTTCAGACGAACAGACAGGTTCAGAACGCGGTTCTTACGGTCAACGCCGGTGAACTTCGCTTCAACGCTGTCGCCAACTGAAAGGACTTGTGTCGCGTCTTCAACACGGTCACGCGCGGCTTCAGAAGCACGCAGATAACCTTCAACACCTTCTGCAAGCTCAACAGTTGCGCCTTTCGCGTCAACAGCCGTTACCGTACCGTTAACGATAGCACCTTTCTTGTTCGCTGCCAGGTAGTTGTTGAATGGGTCTTCTTCCATCTGCTTGATGCCCAGTGAGATACGCTCACGCTCGGCGTCAACCTGAAGAACCACTGCTGAGATCTCGTCGCCTTTCTTGTATTCGCGAACGGCTTCTTCGCCAGCCACGTTCCAAGAAATGTCAGACAAGTGAACCAGACCGTCGATGCCGCCGTCTAGACCGATGAAGATACCGAAGTCAGTGATTGACTTGATCTTACCAGTTACACGATCGCCTTTGTTCTGAGTTTCAGCGAATTGCTGCCATGGGTTGGCTTTACACTGTTTCAGACCAAGGCTGATACGACGACGCTCTTCGTCGATGTCCAGAACCATGACTTCAACTTCGTCACCCACGTTAACCACTTTAGATGGGTGGATGTTCTTGTTGGTCCAGTCCATTTCAGACACGTGTACCAGACCTTCAACGCCTTCTTCGATTTCAACGAAGCAGCCGTAGTCAGTTAGGTTGGTTACACGGCCAGTCAGCTTGTGACCTTCTGGGTAACGGTTAGCAATAGCTACCCATGGATCTTCACCCAGTTGTTTCAGGCCAAGCGATACGCGAGTACGCTCACGGTCAAACTTCAGAACCTTAACGTTGATTTCGTCACCAACATTAACGATTTCTGATGGGTGCTTAACGCGCTTCCACGCCATGTCAGTGATGTGAAGCAGGCCGTCAACGCCGCCAAGATCAACGAACGCACCGTAGTCAGTCAGGTTCTTAACGATACCTTTAACTTCCATGCCTTCTTGCAGAGAAGCTAGCAGCTCGTCACGCTCAACGCTGTTTTCTGACTCGATAACCGCACGACGAGAAACCACAACGTTGTTGCGCTTCTGGTCAAGCTTGATTACTTTGAACTCGAGCTCTTTGCCTTCCAGGTGAGAAGTATCACGTACTGGACGAACGTCAACCAGTGAACCCGGTAGGAACGCACGGATGCCGTTCAGTTCTACGGTGAAACCACCTTTCACTTTACCGTTAATAACACCGTTAACGGTTTCAGCTTCTTCGTACGCTTTCTCTAGCTGGATCCAAGCTTCGTGACGCTTCGCTTTCTCACGAGAAAGCTGAGTTTCACCGAAACCATCTTCCACTGCGTCCAGGGCTACATCGACTTCACCGCCGATTTCAATTTCAAGTTCGCCAGCAGCGTTCTTGAATTGGTCAGCTGGAATAGACGATTCAGATTTCAGGCCTGCGTCAACCAGAACGAAACCGTTCTCGATAGCAACAACAGTACCCTTAACAATAGAACCTGGGCGAGTTTCGATTTCTTTTAGAGACTCTTCAAAGAGTTGAGCAAAAGATTCAGTCATTATATTTAAATCTTCAATTTGATAAACGTCCACGGGTATCCTACCGCATGGGGTTGTTAAATATGTTAGCTATCATCCTTGCAGCTAACGGTTATAGACTGCTTATGCAGCCGATAATTTGCTTTCAATAAACGCCAGTGCCTGTGCAATCACTTCGTCGATTGATAGCGACGTTGAGTCTAGCACTAATGCATCTGACGCGGGACGCAATGGCGCCACCGCTCGATTGCGGTCACGATCATCACGCTCTTGAATTTCGCTTAAAAGGCGGTCAAAGGTAACATTAACCCCCTTGCCTTGCAACTGATGCTGGCGCCGGCGCGCGCGTTCTTCTGCGCTAGCATCCAGGAAGATTTTCGCCTCGGCTTGCGGAAAGACCACGGTGCCCATATCACGGCCATCAGCAATCAAACCTGGCTCGCCGACAAACGCACGCTGACGGCGCAACAATGCCTCGCGAACACGCGGGAGGGCCGCGACTTTTGATGCTTGGTTGCCCACTTGTTCAGTGCGTAAGGCACCAGACACATCTTCCCCTTCGAGGATCACCTTCACCAGCTCACCCTCAGCGATAAATTGGACGTCTAGGTTCGCCGCTAACGGTACCAGGGCGTCTTCTGATGCGGTATCTACGTCATGATGAATCGCCGCTAATGCCAAAACACGGTAGATGGCGCCAGAGTCTAGCAAATGCCAGCCTAGTGTCTCCGCCAACCGCATACATAAGGTTCCTTTTCCTGCACCACTTGGGCCATCTACTGTAATCACAGGCGCCTGTGTCGGCATAAATCTCTCCACGTTCGTCAACTTTACTCGATTCGCGTCGCTTGCGGCTTAAAACGGGTTTGACGCCTAGCATATCGTCATGCGACAAACACACCGTTTGCCCAACAAGCCCATCGATAAATCGGCGCATAGTATAGAAGAAATCCGGCAGGAAATCATTGCTGCTGCGTCGATATCAGCAGCAATGAGTTGCAGTATGATTATTCCGCAATGCTGATTGCCGCGAGCTTCTCGAAATAATCCGGGAAGGTTTTTGAGGTGCAGCCTGGATCGTTGATAGTGACGGGCGTGTCACTTAACGCCACTAGCGAGAAGCACATTGCCATTCGGTGATCGTCATAGGTGTCGATGGCCGCATGTTGCAACTGCGTTGGTGGCTCGACGTACAGATAGTCTTCGCCCTCTTCAACCACAGCACCTACCTTTTTAAGCTCGGTAGCCATTGCGTACAGACGATCGGTTTCTTTGACCCGCCAATTGTACACGTTGCGGATCCACGTCGGTCCCTCGGCAAATAAAGCGGCCACACCAATAGTCATCGCGGCATCAGGAATATGATTAAAGTCCATGTCGATGCCTTTAAGTGTTTGTCGACGGGCAAGCACATAATCCTCTCCCCACTCGATCTCAGCCCCCATCGCCGCGAGTGCGTCGGCAAACTGAATGTCGCCTTGTACGCTATGACGCCCAATACCCGTGACTTTCACTTCTCCGCCTTTGATTGCGGCTGCGGCAAGAAAATACGAGGCTGATGATGCATCGCCCTCTACCATAAAATGGCCTGGCGATTGATAACACTGCCCGGCAGGGATCACAAACGCTTGGTATTGATCATTTTGTACCTCAACACCAAATTGCGCCATGATGGCTAGGGTAATATCGATATAAGGTTTAGAGACCAGATCCCCTTTAATGGTGATCCGGGTCTCTTGCTCCGCAAATGGCGCGGCCATCAGTAATGCGGTGAGAAACTGACTGGAGATGCTACCATCAATGCTAACGTCGCCACCCGCCAAGCCAGTGCCATGGATACGTAGTGGCGGATAGCCTTCAGTCTCAAGATAGTGGATATCAGCACCAATCGCATTCAGGGCGTCAACAAGATGGCCAATCGGGCGCTCTTTCATTCTCGGTTCACCTGTCAGGGTGACATCCCCCTCACCCAGGCACAATGCAGCCGTTAATGGTCGCATCGCCGTTCCCGCATTGCCGAGAAACAGCGTGGTCGCCTCAGCGCTATTAAACGGTTGTCCCAGTCCTTGCACCACACATTCGGTGCGATCGCTGGATAATTGATAGTCAACCCCCAACGCGGTAAATGCATTGAGCATATGCCGCACGTCGTCACTATCCAGTAAATTGGTTAATCGGGTGGTGCCTGACGCTAACGCGGCAAGCAATAGCGCGCGGTTAGACACACTTTTAGAGCCGGGAAGATTAATTTGGCCGTTCACATGAGAAATCGGGGAAAGTGTCAGTTGCTCCATTCTGGTTTATATCCGTGATGCTTAGTGCCCCCAGAGTAACCAAAATACCGGTTAACTCACAATTATTATTTTTGTCATCCTCGCCTCCCAAATAAAAAACCGCTTCCCCGTAGAGAAGCGGCTTGGTTTTGTGCTCGAGCCATTGGCAGATAACGCCAAACGATGGCTGGTAACGCCAAGAGATGGCCACAAGCGCCAATGATTTGGGAAGGTCACCCTGTGGCATCTTAACGCAGCAGTCTAGCTTGACGGTCACGACCCTTTACTAGCCGTATTTTTTCTCGAACTTGGCCATAAAGTCGACCAAGGCTTGAACGCCCTCAAGGGGCATGGCGTTGTAGATAGAGGCACGCATGCCGCCCACATCTCTGTGGCCTTTCAGCGCCTGTAAGCCCTGTTCCGTCGCTTCAGCAAGGAAAGTCTCATCCAGGTCGCTGTTCGCCAACTGAAACGGCACATTCATCAAGGAACGATTGTCTTGGTGAATGTCATTACGATATAAGCTCGATTGATCAATCGCTTGGTAAAGCAGGGCTGCTTTTTGTTGATTGCGCGCGTAAATCGCTTCGATCCCTCCTTGTTTTTTCAGCCATTTAAAGACTTCGGCGGCCAGATACCAAGCAAAGGTCGGTGGCGTGTTAAACATCGAGTCTTTCTCGGCCAACACTTGATAATTAAGCACACTAGGCAAGACGTCTTTGGCCAAACCGAGTAAATCATCACGCACAATCACCAAGGTCAGCCCGGCAGGCCCAATGTTCTTTTGCGCGCCAGCGTAAATCACCCCATATTTCGACACATCAATCGGACGTGACAGGATGGTTGACGACATGTCCGCGACAATGGGTTTATGGGTTTCAGGCAAATCATTGATTTCGATACCATCAATGGTTTCGTTAGGGCAGAAATGGACATACGCCGCATCATCACTCAGTAGCCAGTCTTTCGCCGGCGAGATAGCGCGCTTGCCCTCTCGATCGCGGCGAACATTGATAACATTGGGCGTGCAATAGCGTTTGGCTTCTTTGACCGCACTTTCGGCCCAGTAGCCGCCATCGACATAATCGGCGATGGTGTGGCTCCCCATCAGATTCATGGGCACCGCGGCGAACTGCGCTCGCGCGCCTCCCTGACAAAAAAGAATATGGTAGTTGTCAGGAATCACTAGGAGTTCACGCAAATCTTGCTCTGACTGACGGGCAAGGGCCAAGAATGCTTGGCTGCGATGCGACACTTCCATCACCGAGGTACCAAAGTCTTGCCAGTTCATCAATTCTTTTTGCGCTTTTAGCATCACCTCGCGTGGCAACATCGCGGGGCCTGCGGAAAAATTATATACCTTATCCATGTTGGGGAGGGGCTCCTGCTTATTTGTCACTTGCGGCGTCGAACGTCGCAAGGGTTTCTCTGTTTTAAAAGGCGTGTGATTGATTTAACACGTTTCGCGAACAATTTGAAAGCGCCAACGCCGATCCGAACACAATTTCCGCCATCACTCCTGTTAATAGGCAATAAAAAAGGGTGCAGTTCACTGCACCCTTAAGACGTTATCTCAGCGACGACTTATGCGTCTTGATCATCATCAGACGCAGGCGACTGATCGTTAGCATCGCGTTCGCCATCATTGATAGGCGCTGATGCTTTGCCACCGTCAGACTGAGTGGTTGTCCCGGCTTCATTAGCCAGCGCTTCCATCTCCTCTTCGTCTGGTTCCTCGATGCGCTGCAGGCCCACCACTTTCTCGTCATCACTGACGCGAATCAAGCGTACACCTTGGGTGTTACGCCCTACTTGGCTCACCTCTTCTGCGCGAGTACGGACTAAGGTTCCCGCATTGGTGATCATCATCAGCTCATCGCCTTCACAGACTTGGATGGCACTGACAACATCGCCGTTACGCTCAGACACTTTGATCGAAACCACCCCTTTGGTCGCACGACTCTTGGTGGGGTATTCTGCCAACGCCGTACGCTTACCAAAGCCGTTCTCGGTCACGGTCAAGATTTCCGCATTCTCTTGCGGCACAATCAAAGAGACGACCTGATCGTTTTCAGCCAATTGAATGCCTCGTACCCCCGCGGCAGTACGACCCATCGCCCGAACGGTGTCATTGGATGCCAGGAAACGCACCACTTTACCGAATTGCGAGAACAGCATGACTTCACTGCTATCGTCAGTGAGCTGAGCACCAATCAGGCTATCGCCCTCACGCAAGTTCACGGCAATGATCCCGGCACTACGTGGACGGCTAAAGTCAGTCAGTGGCGTTTTCTTCACCGTGCCATGCGCTGTGGCCATAAAGACGTATTTGTCTTCTTCATACTCACGCACTGGCAAAATCGTGGTAATACGCTCATCGTCTTCCAGCGGCAGTAAATTCACAATTGGTTTACCGCGCGCGTTACGCGATGCATGGGGCAGCTGATACACTTTCAGCCAGTACATACGGCCGCGCGTTGAGAAGCACAGAATCGTGTCATGGGTGTTAGCAACCAGCAGTCGCTCAATGAAGTCTTCATCCTTCATTCGCGTCGCTGATTTCCCCTTACCACCACGGCGCTGCGCGTCATAATCGCTCAGAGCCTGATACTTAACATAACCGTCATGTGACCAGGTCACCACCACGTCTTCTTCATTGATAAGATCTTCAATATCAATGTCGGCACTCGCCGCGGTGATTTCGGTCAGACGTTTGTCGCCAAAACCATCACGCACCGCTTCAAGCTCTTCACGGATCACTTCCATCAAGCGCTCGGTACTGGCCAAGATATGCAGCAGCTCCGCAATTTGTTCCAGCAAGCCTTTGTATTCGTCTAAAATCTTTTCGTGCTCAAGCCCAGTCAGCTTGTGCAGACGTAAATCAAGGATCGCTTGTGCTTGTTGCTCGGTCAGATAGTACGAGCCATCATCACGGGCACCAAATTCTGGCGCCAGCCATTCTGGACGGGCGTTTTCGCCACCCACAGCTTCCAGCATGGCAGACACGCCACCGAGTCCCCAACCTTGATCTTGTAGCTCTTGTTTGGCTACCGCAGGCGTGGGGGCTTGACGAATAAGCTCAATCACTTCGTCAATGTTGGCCAGTGCAACCGCCAAGCCTTCGAGGATATGGGCACGGTCATGCGCTTTGCGTAATTCGTAGACCGTGCGACGTGTGACCACTTCACGGCGGTGGTTAACGAAGCACTCAAGCATCCCTTTTAGGTTAAAGAGTTTTGGCTGGTTGTTATCCAGCGCCACCATATTCATGCCGAATGACGTCTGTAATTGGGTTTGCGCGTAGAGGTTGTTCAGTACGACCTCAGCCACCGCATCGCGCCGACACTCAATAACAATCCGCATGCCCTCTTTATCGGACTCATCACGCAGCGCGGAAATGCCGTCAATTTTCTTGTCTTTAACCAGCTCGGCAATCTTTTCAATCAAACGCGCTTTGTTGACTTGATAGGGGATTTCATTGACAACAATGGTCTCTTTACCATTTTTGTCAGTTTCGATATCCGCCTTGGCACGCAAGTAGATTTTGCCACGCCCGGTTTTGTACGCGTCTTCAATCCCTTTGCGACCATTAATCATTGCCGCTGTCGGGAAGTCTGGGCCTGGAATGTGCTCCATCAGCTCATCAATAGTGATATCTTCATTATCGATATACGCCAGACACCCGTTAACGACTTCGGTTAAGTTGTGAGGTGGGATGTTGGTTGCCATCCCGACCGCAATCCCGGAGCCGCCGTTAACCAGCAGGTTGGGGACACGCGTTGGCAATACGTCCGGGATTTGCTCAGTACCATCATAGTTCGGCACATAATCCACGGTTTCTTTGTCGAGATCGGCAAGCAGCTCATGGGCAATTTTCGCCATACGCACTTCGGTATAACGCATTGCCGCGGCTGAATCACCGTCGATAGAGCCGAAGTTACCTTGGCCATCTACCAACATGTAGCGCAGTGAGAACGACTGCGCCATGCGCACAATGGTGTCGTATACCGCACTATCACCATGGGGGTGATATTTACCGATTACATCGCCGACCACACGGGCCGATTTCTTATATGGCTTGTTCCAGTCGTTGCCAAGTACGTTCATCGCGAATAATACGCGGCGGTGTACTGGCTTTAGGCCATCACGCACGTCAGGAAGAGCTCGGCCAACAATGACGGACATTGCATAGTCGAGATACGAGCTTTTCAGCTCCTCTTCGATATTGACTGGCGTGATCTCTTTAGCAAGATCGCTCATGGAGCCAACATCCCTCAAATAATGTTTGCGTATTCAAATACGTGACCACGGAGAATAACACAAACCCTCTGTGGAGACACGCGAATATGGCTAAGATGTATCACGGATCTCGTTAGCAGACGCTCTGAGCGCGTCTACACGGACAAAAAGCCACCACTTGCGAAGCTAACTATGATTTTTTTACTAGAAAAGCCCACAAGGTGTCTGAGCGCGAAAAAGGAATGATCCCTTTAACTTGAGCACACGATCACTTTTTTAGCAGGCAGAGAAATATCAACCATACTTAGGTGTGACGTGTCTGACCGACCTAACGTTGGTCAACCTGGTACATAGAGGAGGCATGATGCTCACTCGTATCGTTAACGCGATTGGTGCCTGTCTCATAGCAGGCAAGTACCTTTTGGCTGGCATAATCGCCATCAGCGCCATTTTAACCGCGGCGTAATGCCGTGCTCTCTGCACGGCGGTGGCTGGCCGCCGTGCTATTTGTCTAATTGTGCACCTTGCCCCCGACTCAGGCTGTCTATCCCCCGTCATATCACCCACTGCCCCGCAAGAAGCACGGCTTCTTTTTATCGCGTTGGATTTCGTTATAATGCAGCAAAACCGATAAGGAAGCTGCAGTTATGAGCCAAGTACCCAATGTCGATCCGGCGGAAATTCAAAAATTCGAGGATATGGCCTCGCGCTGGTGGGATCGAGAAGGTGAATTTAAACCTTTGCATCAGATCAACCCATTACGCCTCGATTATGTCTTGGACAAAGCAGGCGGATTATTCGGCAAAACCGTACTTGATGTCGGATGTGGCGGCGGTATCTTAGCGGAGAGCATGGCGCAAGAAGGCGCCGAGGTCACTGGCTTGGATATGGGCAAAGAGCCCTTAACGGTCGCGCGCCTCCATGCCCTTGAAGCGGGTGTCGATGTGCAGTATATCCAATCGACCGCTGAAGAGCATGCCAGCAGCTATGCGCAGCAATACGACGTTGTCACCTGTATGGAAATGCTCGAACACGTGCCTGAACCCGCCTCCGTGATTCACGCCTGTGCACAGATGGTAAAACCCGGTGGTCATGTCTTTTTCTCGACACTGAACCGCAATACCAAATCTTGGCTGTTCGCAATTCTAGGAGCAGAACATGTGCTTAAATTGGTGCCAAAAGGCACGCATGAGCACCATAAGTTTATTCGCCCCTCAGAGCTGATGAACATGATTGATAACACCCCGCTAACGGCCAAAGACATGACAGGGCTTCACTACAACCCGGTGTTTGATACCTACAAACTCTCCAAAGCCAATGTCGATGTGAATTACCTGGTTCACACCGTCGCACCCTAGCCGACTGATAAGGAGCTTGCCAGCATGACCCCATCGACCATTCTCTTTGATTTAGATGGCACATTGCTTGACACCGCCCCCGACATGGGTGAGGCCGCCAACCGCGTCCTCGCCGAGTTTGACTTGCCTCCGTTAACACGCGAGCAAATTTATACCCATACAAGTTTCGGCGCGCGCGGTCTGTTAAGCGCTGGATTTGGCGAACAAGCACAATATCAAGACCCTGTCGCCCTCCGTGCGCGTTTTCTTGATCACTATGGTGATGCGATATGCCATGGCACCCAGCTTTACGCTGGCATAGACACCCTGCTCGACAAACTGGATCAGTTGCGCATCCCCTGGGGCATTGTGACCAATAAGCCCGAAGCGCTTACGCATCAATTACTCGCCTTTTTCCCTCGCCTGCAAGAGGCTAGGGTCATCGTTGGCGCCGATACCTATGCCCACGCCAAACCACACCCTATGCCTTTGCTCGAAGCAGCAAAAAGCCTTAATTGTGTGCCACAACAAGGGCTGTATGTCGGAGACATTGAAAACGATATATTAGCGGCGCGCGCGGCAAATATGGGGGCAGCAGTCGCAGGATGGGGTTACACCGGCGATCAAGCCTTAGTTCATAATTGGAAAGCAGATCATATTTTCGCCAGGCCGGATCAGCTTAGCGCCATTCTTGGATCCTAGTCACACCCCACATTTTGTGGGGTTTGCTGTCTTTTCAATCAGTTAAAAACGATCACTGATCATCGCCAAGATCAACCAAAATAAATTTTTTTTATTGCCAAATTTTGCCTTTCAGTGATTGAAATTTTCACTAATCTTGTCGGACTTGCGTCACTAGGTTGGTGATTACTAACTTTAGATATAACATCCCCAAGATATCCACACCCACCCCATCAAAGACTGGCTTGCAAAAATCGGGTTATATCACTATCTTGTAATCGACCCGGACATCGCCCCCTATATATAGTGTATTAGCGACGAGATGTCCGCACAGAGGCCGACCAAAAAATCATCAGCATTTTATAAAAACTTGCGAAAAAGAGCAGTTTGGCAAGGGAATATTGGGAAAGCATACAAATGAACCAAGAAATTACCGTATTAAAGCGTGATGGACGCAAAGAAAACTTAAACCTCGATAAAATCCATCGCGTAGTGACTTGGGCTGCCGAAGGCCTCTCAAACGTTTCTGTTTCTCTGGTTGAGATGCGCTCTCACATCCAGTTTTACGATGGCATGCGCACGGAAGATATTCACGAGACAATCATCAAAGCTGCCGCCGATCTGATTTCCGAAGAGAGCCCGGATTATCAATATCTTGCAGCTCGCTTGGCTGTCTTCCACCTACGTAAAAAAGCCTATGGCCAGTTCGAGCCCCCTAAGCTGGTTGATCATGTCAAAAACATGGTCGAGAAAGGCAAGTATGATCAGCATATCTTGGAAGACTACAGCGAAGAAGAGCTTGATACCCTAGACAGTTACCTCGATCACTGGCGCGATATGAACTTCTCATACGCCGCGGTGAAGCAGCTGGAAGGGAAATACCTAGTGCAAAACCGAGTGACCGGTGAGATTTACGAAAGCGCACAGTTTTTGTACATGATGGTCGCTGCCTGCTTGTTTGCGTCATACCCGAAAGAAACACGTTTGGACTACATTCGTCGTTTTTATGATGCTGCCTCGCAGTTTAAGATCTCACTGCCAACACCGATTATGTCTGGGGTACGTACGCCTACACGTCAATTTAGCTCTTGTGTGCTGATTGAGTGTGACGACAGCTTAGATTCTATCAATGCCACATCCAGCGCGATTGTTCGCTATGTATCGCAACGCGCAGGTATTGGTATTAACGCAGGCCGTATTCGCGCGTTGGGTAGCCCAATCCGTGGCGGTGAAGCCTTCCATACTGGTTGTATTCCGTTCTATAAGTATTTCCAAACCGCGGTGAAATGCTGCTCGCAAGGCGGTGTTCGTGGTGGCGCAGCGACCTTATTTTATCCAATTTGGCACCGCGAAGTGGAATCACTGCTGGTATTGAAAAACAACCGTGGTGTGGAAGAAAACCGTGTGCGCCACATGGATTACGGGGTGCAAATCAACAAGTTGATGTATACCCGCCTGCTTAAAGGTGGCAACATTTCCTTGTTCTCTCCGTCAGATGTGCCTGGCTTGTACGACGCCTTTTTCGAAGATCAGGATGAATTCGAACGTCTGTATACCCAGTATGAAGCGGACGACACTATCCAACGCGAGACGGTAAAAGCGGTCGACCTGTTCTCACTGATGATGCAAGAGCGCGCCTCAACCGGCCGTATCTATGTTCAAAACGTTGACCATTGTAATACCCATAGTCCGTTTGATGCATCGGTGGCCCCAATTCGCCAGTCGAACCTGTGCTTAGAAATCGCGCTACCGACCAAGCCACTGAACAATGTTGAAGATGAGAACGGTGAGATTGCACTGTGTACGCTGTCCGCCTTTAACCTGGGTGCGCTTGAATCACTCGACGAGCTGGGTGAGTTGGCCGACTTAACCATTCGTGCCCTTGACGCGTTATTGGATTATCAAGATTATCCGTTACCTGCCGCGCGCAAAGCGACCATGAACCGTCGTACCCTGGGTGTGGGTGTGATTAACTTTGCCTATCACCTCGCTAAGCACGGTGTACGTTATTCGGATGGCAGTGCGAATGGCCTCACCCACCGCACTTTCGAAGCGATTCAATATCACTTATTGCGTGCGTCCGTGGAGCTGGCGAAAGAAAAAGGCGCGTGTCCTGCGTTTAACGAAACCACTTATTCACAAGGTATCCTCCCTATCGATACCTACAAGAAAGACCTGGATGCGATTTGTGATGAGCCATTACATCTGGATTGGGAAACCTTGCGCAAGGATATCAAAACCCATGGTTTACGTAACTCAACACTGACCGCTTTGATGCCGTCAGAAACGTCGTCACAAATTTCAAATGCCACCAATGGCATTGAGCCACCACGTGGTTTTGTCTCAGTGAAAGCCTCCAAAGATGGCATTCTCAAACAAGTGGTACCTGAGTATCATAAGTATAAAGATAATTACGAACTGCTCTGGAACATTGGCAGCAATGAAGGTTACTTACAGCTAGTCGGTATCATGCAAAAATTCGTTGACCAAGCGATTTCTGCCAACACCAATTATGATCCGAGCCGACATGCAAGCGGTAAAGTTCCTATGAACCAGCTGCTTAAAGATTTGCTCACCGCGTACAAACTGGGGGTGAAAACCCTGTACTATCACAATACCCGTGATGGCGCGAGCGATGGTCAGTCGGAATCAACCGCGGCGCAGGCGGCTGAAGATGATTGTGCCGGCGGTGCATGTAAGATCTAACACACGACATGCAAAGGGCCCCTGGGCCCTTTTCTAGAGGTTTATAAGATTCATGGCTTACAGTACGTTTTCTAAAATCAACAATGACCCGCTCAAAGAACCCATGTTCTTGGGCCAGTCCGTTAATGTTGCCCGCTACGATCAGCAAAAATATGAAATTTTTGAAAAACTGATCGAAAAGCAGTTGTCGTTCTTTTGGCGCCCAGAAGAAGTGGACGTATCGAGCGATCGTATTGATTACAACAAGCTACCTGAACATGAAAAGCATATTTTCATCAGTAACTTGAAGTATCAAACCTTGCTGGACTCTATCCAAGGTCGCAGCCCTAACGTCGCGCTACTCCCACTGGTTTCTATTCCAGAGCTAGAAACCTGGATTGAAACCTGGAGCTTCTCTGAAACCATTCATTCTCGCTCTTACACCCACATTATTCGTAATATTGTGGCTGATCCGGCGATTGTGTTTGATGACATCGTGATGAACGAGCACATTCAAAAGCGCGCAGAAGACATTGCCCAGTATTATGATGACCTTATTCAGCTGAGTAACTATTATCACCAACTTGGCGAAGGGACGCATTCGATCAATGGTCAGACAGTCACCGTCAGCCTGCGCGCGCTGAAGCGCCAGCTGTATTTGTGCCTGATGTCGGTCAATGCGCTTGAAGCCATTCGCTTCTATGTCAGTTTTGCATGCTCCTTTGCCTTTGCCGAGCGCGAACTGATGGAAGGGAATGCTAAGATCATCAAGTTTATTGCCCGTGACGAGGCCCTGCATCTGACCGGGACGCAGCACATGCTCAACATTCTACGTAGTGGTCAAGACGATCCTGAGATGGCTGAGATTGCTAAAGAATGCGAGCAAGAGTGCTTTGACTTGTTCAAGAAAGCCGCTGAACAAGAAAAAGATTGGGCCGAGTATCTGTTCCGTGATGGCTCGATGATCGGTCTGAACAAAGATATCCTGTGTCAGTACGTCGAGTACATTACCAATCTGCGTATGTCTGCGGTGGGCTTAGCGCCTGCCTATGACAATGCGACACAAAACCCGATTCCTTGGATTAACGCTTGGCTGTCCTCGGACAATGTTCAAGTGGCACCACAGGAAGCCGAAATTAGCTCGTATCTGGTCGGTCAGATCAATAACGAAGTCAGCGTCGAAGACTTTGGCGACTTCGAGCTATGACCCGTATCACCATCGAAGTGAACGGCATAATGGTGGGTGGCAACACCCACCAAAACTTGCTGGAGCAGTTAGAAGACGCCGGTATTCAGCCTGAATATCAATGCCGAAATGGCATGTGTGGCGCCTGCCGCTGTAAGCTTAATCAAGGGTCTGTCACGCAGGGAGAAAGTATGGCGTTTGTGATGCCAGGCGAAATCCTCGCTTGTCAAAGTGCGCCGCAGACGGATGTGTCCATCGCGTTCGACTACCAACCCGCTGACATCAAAAAACAAGTGAACGAGGCGTAATACAATCGCCTCGCCTTCCGTTCTCTTGCCGACCTTCTATTCTATGCTGTCTGCATCAATGTAAATATCGTCATGTCGTGTCAGTGAAGCATAATCGGCAATCACCGTATACCCACTTAAGTAGCGCCTTAACATATCTAATAACACCGTAGAGATGTAACAGCGCGCATCGTCGTGAGACAGTTGCCGTTTAAAGCTTAATCGCTGCCCCCACTCGCCCTCTGGTGTGGAGATAGCCACACAAATTTGTCCGTGCAGTTCCGGGCCACAGGCAAGGCCAATTTGCTTTTGGTCGGGGCTGATCGTCGCACTGGCCATCGCCAGTGATGCCGCCAAAGGATTAGCCACCGCTTGCTCCGGCACATGCGCGTTCGACATTACCCAGCCTTGTTCAACCAAGTAAGCCGCTTGGCCATTGAGTAAGCTTGATAGCCAGCCACCGGTAAATTGCTCGGCGACTTTCAACGCCATACCGTGACGTTTAACGTCAAACGCTAATGCTGACACCATTGGCTCATTGTATGACACCACGTAATCAGCAAGCCGCTGTTGCAATGCCTCAAGGAGGGTGTCTTTTTCATCATGGTCTGCATCAATAAACAGTTTCACCTCAATAAAAGGCAAACTCGAGCGATAGCCCAATGACACATCGTCAGGAAGCACTAATGATGCCATCACGTCACTGATCCCGGACTCTGACAAGCCAAATGTAAACAAACGGTAACAAGATCGCGCTTTTGCTGCGTAAACATGTAACAACTCAGGAAGGATTTGGCGCTCAACCATGTCGAAAAACTCAGAGGGCACTCCAGGCGTAAAATAAAAATGACACCCATTGAGTTCACAGTGAAAACCACACGCTGTTCCTTTCGGGTTCTCAATTAAGCGCGCGCCGTCAGGTAACATCGCTTGCTTAAGGTTGCTTTGTGCCATCGGCCGGCCGTGTCGCTCAAACCGCTGTTTCAGCTCATCGAGCCACGCTTCGTTCAGTGTCAGCTCCACCCCCATCGCCGATGCCATCGCCGCCGTGGTGAGATCGTCCGTAGTGGGCCCAAGCCCGCCGTTCACAATAACCACTTGCTCTGTCTGCGATAACCGAACTAATTCAATCGCCATATCATCAAGGTCATCCCCAATGGTCACACGGCGAGACATCGTTAGCCCGTTCTCAAATAAAGTCCTTGATAGCCATGCTGCATTGGTATCCGCGATATCTCCCAGCAACACTTCCTCTCCGGTAGAAAGCATCGCGATTTGTGGCATTGGTGCTTGATGTTGTTGGTTTTCCACCCTGCCGCTCCTTATTGGTCACCGTGATTCGTCTTTGATTATGACATTAGACCGCTCGATTCACTACCCCAGCCCAACCGTACACTTTACTTTACTGAGTCGTACCTTTAGCATTACACGCATCCGTTTTTTTATCTGCATAGACAGTGCACAATGCGCATAAATTCACGTTATCTTTTGTGCGAACACAACAATTAACTTTTTATTAACACTGGTTAAACATAATATGAATAAAGTACTAGGAAGTTCGCTGATTATCGCAGGGACCACGATTGGCGCAGGTATGCTTGCTCTACCGCTTGCCTCTGCCGGTATTGGATTTGGAGCGTCGATGGCATTAATGGGGGCGATGTGGGCGTTGATGACCTATACCGCGCTATTAATGCTAGAAGTCCATCAGTACGCTGACGCGGATGCCACACTACACAGTCTGGCCAAACAGTTTTTAGGGGATAAGGGGAAGTGGCTTGCCTCATTCGCCATGTTGTTCTTGTTCTATTCCCTATGCGCCGCCTACATTGCGGGCGGGGGGAGCCAGCTAAATGAGAAGCTGGCACAGTGGTCAGCGATCGAGCTACCGCCAGCTGCCGGTGCGGTATTGTTCACCCTCGTGTTTGGCTTAGTGGTGACGCTAGGGACGAGTAAAGTGGATTTAATCAACCGTGGTTTATTTACCGTTAAAGTCTTATTCCTGATTTTAGCGTTAACCTTACTCACTCCACACGTATCCAGCATTAACTTAGTAGAGATGCCAGTCGAAAAAGGGCTCTTGGTCGCTGCATTGCCCGTTATTTTCACCTCTTTTGGCTTCCACGGCAGTATCCCCTCGATTGTGCGTTATGTCGGGATAGATCTCCCTTCCCTACGCAAAGTGATGATCGTCGGCTCCACCTTGCCACTTGCCCTCTATATTTTTTGGCAAGTCGCGAGCTTAGGCACCGTTGCACAATCTACCTTAGTTCAAAACGGCGAGCTGTCTCAGTTTGTTGCCATCATCCAATCGGTGGTGCAGCAAGATTATATCGCCTCCAGCATTTCGCTGTTTGCTGATTTAGCCTTAGCGACGTCATTTCTTGGTGTCAGTTTAGGCTTGTTTGACTTTATCTCGGACAGTTTTAACCGCCAAGATAGCATACGTGGCCGCTTGCAAACCGCCGCTATAACCTACTTACCGCCTTTGGTATTCGCACTTTTCTACCCTCAGGGATTTATCACAGCGTTAGGTTACGCGGCGATCGCTCTGGTGATTCTTGCGGTGGTGTTACCTGTGCTGATGGTGCGTAAAGCACGTCAAACCGTCTCAACAGATGAGCATTATCAGGTGATTGGTGGGAACCTTGGCCTTAGCTTGGCAATGGTGGGAGGCATAAGCGTTGTAGTGGCACAGTTTATTGGCTGATCATCGCTCGCTAACCATCCAATGATTCAATGACGCCCCACTGACTGGGCGTCATTTTTTTATTTTTTCTAGCCACCCATCAAGCCGCGTACCAGCGTACTGACTCCAGCTAAGGTACAGAGTAGCAACATTGCCCGACGGACGAGCTGCGGTTTCACCTTTGGTGCGACGCGATAAGCAAGCCATGTCGCCACCAGTACGGCAGGCACCGCAAATGCCGCTTGCTTTAAGTGCCACCATGTCAGAAAGTCCGTGGCGCTTAAGGCGATCAAAGACAAGATGCAGCTAATCGCAAAGTACCCCGCCAAGCATGCGCGCATCTTATTGACATCCGCATGTTGCAATACAAGAGCCATTGGCGGGCCACCAATACTGGTGGTGGTGCCCATCACTCCAGAGGTAAAACCGGCGACAAAAAAGTTTCGTCGATTAGGGGCAATGTCAAAGCGCATCACACTGGCCAATACTGCGATTAAGACGGCTGCCCCTATGATAATTTCCAGCATTTGTGTTGTGACGACTAACATCACGCCCCCAGCGACAGCAGTCCCCGGCACACGGCCTAAGTAAGCCCAACTAAGATCACGAAATGAGAGTTGATGCCGATATTGCCAAGCATTAATACTCGCCAATGTCAGCCCTACCATAGAAATGGTGGTCGGGACGAGTTTGGGATCAATCATCAGCAACAGTGGCGCGGCCACAATCGCCATGCCAAACCCAACCAAGCTTTGCACAAAACAGCCAAGCCCCAAGATCATGGCCACCGCCATGGAGACGCCGATATCAGGCATAAAAAGTAACTTCAGGTAAAGATAGGTAACCCGAGTGTAACGATTTACCCAGTCTTGAGCGAGCTTTTACGGGTAATCGCCTGATCGACACTTGTCCACCAGGCGTAACACGTCAAAGGTGTGCTGGCCTGCTGGGCACATTGTTCTTTTCGGCATGAATCAACAGGTTGCGTGGCGTCAATTCACGCTCACAAAACTGTATCAGACTCACCGAGTACCCATGTTGCTCAAGGTATAACACCCTATCCAACACCAGCCATATTTCCATTGCTCGGCGAAAAGCACTCTTAACGACGTTGATTTGTTCGAGGATGGCAAAACGGGCTTCTCCACGGCGCAAATAGCCATCCGCATCGAAGTTAGCGGGGAACGTAAGCCCTTTTTGTGCCGCCCCCCGGCGACAAAATGCAGCAAACCCTTGGTGAAGTTGTGATTTTTTCAGTGCCGGTAATGGCAAGTATTGATCTTGGTTTTGCCAGTCCCGCTGCCATTCATCAAAACCTAAGCGATAAATAACTTCCTGTTCCCGTTGGCGACGGACGCGCTGTCCGCCGGTCACCGATTCTTGGACGGCAAGTTTAAGGTCGGCTTTTTTCAACCGTATTCCCGTTCCCTGCGCGACATCCGAGAGCGGCTGATAAGTCTCCTCACGAATAAGGTGATAGCAACACGGCGAGACGGATAGGCGCGACATGCCACACGTCACCGCTTTTTGCAGGAGTTGTACATGCAAGTCGCCGCAGGCATGTAGCGCTAACCCGTGGTCACAACCGGCCATCACAGCGGCAGCCTCCGCGCCCATGGCATCTAAGGGATAAAATCGCATCGCGAGGGCGTTGCGCAGCGCAAACGCTTGTCCTTGATCGCAAAGCGCCTTTTGCCATTCAATACTCTCAACCGGCTTAGCGGTCACCGATGACATGGCACGCCCGAGATACCCTTTTCCGGCACACCACTCAAGGTAACGTACCGTCTCCCCGTGAGTGGGAACTGCACCGATGTATGCCTCGATTTGCGCCCACTTTCTTCCCGGGACCCCTACCGCCAACCGCGGATCCACCCCCAGCTTGGTCGTACTTGCCTGAGGCACAGCGGTGAGTTCGGTCAATGACGCCAACGCAGGCCACCAACTCGACAGCTGGGTAATCACGGCGTCAGGTGCGGCCTTTAGCGCTGTAACCTGGGAATAGTCCAAGCTTGCCAGCCAAGCGCATAATGCGTCTTCTTCCTGCCATGGTAAACGTCTATGTGCCATTGGCATTGGTTGCCATAGCCATTGGAACTGGGTAAGAAGTTGGGTTAATTGCTTGAACTGTTGCTGAAAAGAGACGGAAGACATGGCGGCTATCAAGACTTGAATAAAGCGTGATCAAAAAAGGCTGCTTGACGCAGCCTTGTCATACTCGTGCAGTTTAACGAATTGGCAGCGGAATGTCCTTAAACATGCCATCAATTTCTTCGTTTGAACGTAGAGCCACCGCTTGATCTATCACATTGCGCGTCAGGTGTGGGGCAAAGCGTTCAATAAAGTCATACATATAGCTGCGAAGGAAGGTGCCTTTACGAAACCCAATTTTGGTCGTGCTGGCACCAAAAATATGGCTGGCGTCAATGGCGACGAGATCTGAATCAGCTTGGCTATCCATCGCCATACTGGCAATAACCCCCACCCCTAGCCCCAACTTCACATAGGCTTTGATCACGTCCGCGTCTGTAGCGGTAAATACAATCTTGGGGGTGAGATTAGCGCGGTGGAACGCCTCATCCAACTCTGAGCGCCCGGTAAAACCAAAGACATAAGTCACGAGCGAATAGGCCGCTAAGTCCTCGATGGTAATATTGTCTTTTTTCTGTGCCAGCGGGTGATCAGGCGTGACGATAATCGAACGATTCCAGTGGTAACACGGCAGCATGACCAAGTCTTCATAGAGGTGGAAAGCTTCGGTCGCGATAGCAAAGTCTGATGTGCCTTTGGCGACCGAGCTGGAGATCTGCGTTGGCGTCCCCTGATGCATATGCAAAGAGACTTTCGGATACCGCTTGGTAAAGGCTTGAATCACATCCGGTAGTGCATAACGGGCTTGTGTGTGGGTGGTGGAAATATTGAGGTTTCCCATTTCTGGGTGCGTATGTTCACTCGCCACCGCTTTAATGCTTTCAACCCGAGACAAGATGCTTTGAGAGATTTCCACAATGGCTTCACCAGCAGGGGTAACTTGGGTCAGGTGTTTGCCACTGCGCTCAAATATTTGCACGCCGAGTTCGTCTTCTAGTAATCGAACTTGTTTACTGATCCCAGGCTGAGAGGTATACAAACTCTCTGCGGTCGCAGACACATTTAGGTTGTGGTTGACGACCTCAACGATATATCTAAGCTGTTGTAGTTTCATAGTGCAGACGCGCGAGCCTCATGGGTTAAGTGACAGCATTGGGTTGTGATAGATTATTTATATACCCAAATTAGACTATTTAATAGGCTTTGGTTATATAAACGTTAGCGATTGCACATTCACTAAGCAACTTGGTGAACAAACGTGATATGACTCGACCGCTAAAATTTGATTATTCCGATACGTTTATCGCCAAGTGCACGATTATGGACCACACTATTAGCAGCGCATGCGAATCGGATGTCATGTGCAGAGTTAGAGGCGGATCACTCATACTGCCTCCATCCTTGATTGATGCTATCTCTGTCGGTTGAGATCGTGTATCTTAACCCGTTGAGTTTATTACAAGGAACATCGACGCTGAATTATGAATATTGCCTTGATAGCTGGCCTTTGTGTCATATTGCTCGGCCTGATTGTCGGCTACAACATATTGGCTCAACAACGTAAGCAAATTGAATCTCACAAGCGCCAAGAGATGGCAAAGCACATTGCAGTGATTGACGCCACCGAAGAGCTTATTGGTAATGCGCATAACCTGCCTTATAGCGGGACCTTGTTGGTTTGCTTGAATAAGAAGATCCTAGATTCCTTGAAAGCCATGTACGAGATTGATGATTCCGATAAATCCATCAAGCAACGTATTAGTGCCACTCAAGCGCAAATCGATCAAATCAAACAAAGCTATTCAAACCGCGAGTCCACCTCTTTTAAAGTGCCAGATAACGATCGACAAGCGATTTCGATGCTCAAGTTAGTAAAACGTCTGCGTTCGGTGGTGAAAGCGGAGCATTCAAAGGGACGACTGGCAACACAGGCGTTTGTGGCTGAGAACGCGCGCTTGGAGCAGATGCAGCTTAAAATCAATATTGAGAACGTGATTAAGCGTGCCAATGACGCCAAGCAAAAAGGGCAAATGGGCACCGCTCAGCAGTTATTGAAAAAAGCGATTGATGTGGTCTCGCCCAAAACCGATGATTACTCGCAAGAGATGAAAAAGCATTTAGAGCAAATGCATAGTGATATCACCCAAACACTGAATACGGGCCATGAGAAACTCCAGTCGGAACAAGAAGAAGAAAGAAGTGATCTGGACGAGTTGTTTGCGCCGAAAAAGAAATGGTAAATCAGCTTACGTAGGCTTAAAACAAACGGCGCGTTGATATGCGCCGTTTGTTTATTCTTCTCCTGCTCTTGCGTTCATCCCCTAGACGCGGACTCTCTCAACGAGCGCGGCAAAAGATGCGCTTCAATATGATCCAGCACCCCATCTGCCGCTTGTTCAAGCAAGTCTAACACCCGCTCAAAGCCGTCCGGGCCACCATAATAAGGGTCGGGGATCGGCCCATCGGTATGCTCCCCCCAGTGGAGAAATAAAGACAGTTTGCCTTGGTACTCGGGTGGGCATTGCGCTTGCAAGTCAGCCAGATTGCTCTCATCGGCTGCCAGAATCATGTCATGACAGCCAAAGTCAGCTGGGCCAACCTGGCGCGCGCGAATACCTTCAAACGAGTAGCCTCTCGCCTGCCCCGCCGCTTGGCTACGTGTATCAGGCGGATTACCCTGGTGATAACCTGCCGTGCCCGCTGAATCAATATCGACTGCCAAGCCTCGCGCCTGTGCGCGAGCACGTAATACGGCTTCAGCGGTGGGCGAACGACAGATGTTGCCCAAGCACACCACCAAAACACTGGGCCTTTGATTATCCGTTGTCATCAGCGTTAAACCTCCTTATGGCTAGGCTTTCAGCTTACCAGTAAGGATAAACGCTGCCTATAGTTAGGCAGGTAATCGACATCCGCCTGCTCTAGCGTTTGTATAAAACGCCCTATTGGTTGGAACTGTTTGTTTGCGCACCGCGTGTCAACGTTGGCATCCAACCTATCGTCCCTTTACTATAGACCTAAGTTAACCAAAGGTTGGAAATCACATGTCAGAACACAGTCATCAACAGCGCCAGCAAAAACTGAAAGAAAAAGTCGATGCTCGGATTGACGCCGCACAACAAGAAAAAGGGCTATTTCTTATTATTACTGGCAACGGCAAAGGCAAATCCACCTCCGCGTTTGGCACCGTCGCACGCGCCGCAGGCCATGGCTTCAAATGCGGGGTGGCGCAGTATATCAAGGGAACCTGGGCATGCGGTGAGCGAGACTTACTCAGTCAGCATGGCGTGGACTTTCATGTGATGAGTACAGGGTTTACCTGGGATACCCAAGATAAAACGGCCGACACCCAAGCCGCACAAAAAATCTGGTCAGCATGCAAAACCATGCTCAGCGATCCTGGTTACGATTTGGTCGTCCTGGACGAAATCACCTATATGATCACCTATGGCTATATTGATCTAGACGATGTCATCGCTACGATTAGCCAACGCCCAAGTGAGCAATCGGTGTTAATCACGGGTCGCGGTGCGCATCGTCGTCTCGTTGAAATGGCGGATACCGTGTCTGAGGTTCGTAATGTTAAACACGCCTTTGATGCGGGTGTTAAAGCTCGCCAGGGTATTGACTGGTAGGCGTTATCGAACGCCTACAAGACAATAATGAGCGTGCAGAGGCACGCTCATTGCTTTGAGATGCCGCTGGTCGGTACCGCTGTAGAGGATAGCGTATCAACAGACGTATCATTCGCTTGACACGACTGCCGACAGAGTTTGGCATCGATGGACTGATCGCCCAACAAGCGTTGCCACAACGCGGGGAGCGCGGTCTCAGGCAAAGGGCCAGGCTCGAGTTGTTGAGGCGCGACCGGCGCCCACTCCCCATTCATCTTTTGCTCTGCCAGTAAAAACTGAAACGGCTGATAGGCGGCCACCCCGAAGCGTAAGTCGGTGACGACCTGCTGCCCGTTTCGGTTTTCAAAGCGAATAAAATTACGTGAAAACGTCCGTAGAGCGCTGAGGGTATCAGAGTTTGCCAGCGGCCACTCTCCCAGAGGCTGCGTGACCCAATCAATTGACGGGTTGGCATCAAGTCGTGAGGCCAGCCCCTCCCAGTATTGATCTTCGCCACTGACGACCACACGCCACAGTAAAGTGTTAAACGGCGTTGGCATAATGATCAACGGCTGGCCTTCCAGCAAGGTTCCTTGTGTTTGCTCGGCAACCCGGTTTTCTATTTGATGGAGCTGATACACAGAACTGGCCAAATAAAGACTCGAGACCATCAACCCAACACCACACATCCTGGCCCCAAGATGGCGCCATACCAGCGCGCTGATGAGCGCAACCAGTAGGGGCAACGTATACAGGGGATCGATAATAAATAAACTCGCTACCGCTACTGATGGCACATCAAGCGGCCAGAATAGCTTGGTGCCATATACCGTCATGGCATCAAGCAATGGATGGGTGACAAGCACCGCGATGACCAGCACCATCAATTGCCACAGTGGCCACTGACGCTGCCAGCGCCACCAGCACCAAGTAATGAGCGCACCAACCCAAGGCAATACGAACAGCGAGTGGCTGAAACCTCGGTGATTCACAGTGTTCGCCACCGGATCGCCATAATCAATCAATACATCCAGATCCGGTAAGGTCCCCAAGGCCGCGCCCGCCAGCAGCACTTTCGGTGAGCAGCGTTTACCCGCAACCAAGCCCGCGACCGTCGCGCCTAACGCGGCTTGCGTGACAGAATCCATAAAGCGTCCTTTAATGACTTTGCATTAGATAGCCTGATGAGTGATGCGCCGATCACTGAAATAAATTAAGGAGTTTATCTGCCGTCTCTTTGACCTTATCGTCATCCGCTTTATCACCCAGTAGCTTTTTCAGCCCCCGTTGCGCCTCTTTGCGTGCTTTCTCTTCTAACGCTTTATTACTGCTGAGTAACTGCTTAATATCTAATTTATAGCTCGGCGATTGCCAAGTACCAGCTACCGTCACTGGGATGGTCACATCACGCAGTTCATCAATATCTTTACCGCCCTGGCCTTTACTGGTCTCGACCACCGAGGTATAGACGTCAAAATCGAGTGTCTCTTTCAGCAGATCGGTTTGTCCGTCACTACGTACCCGAAGCGCCGGCGCTTCCAACAGTAAGTCGGTGGTGCGTGCCATGCCGTTACCTAGGGTAAAACTTGCCGTGAGTGCGCTAAAGTCCGTTTTACGTACTTCTTTGGCGGCCGCTGCCGACTCGCCTTTTAGGGTTGCTTTCGCCTCTCTGAGCATCTGCGCCAAGTTAATGCCATTTATCGCGCCATCTTCGAAGAAAATAGCGACACTGCCTTGAATCGCTTGACGCAATGCATACGGTGACAAGCCTTTGCCTTGTACATTGATATCAAGGTTCCCCTTACCTTCTAATAAGTCCACCTCAGCGGCATCTTCCAGTAAAGGAAGCACTTGGATCCCACGCGCTTTTTTACTCACCTGATAGCGCGCAGGGGTTTGTGTGGCATCTAGCATCCCTTGCACAACCACGCTGCCTTCATAGGCTTGTGTTGTTAGATCGGACACGTCGACCTTGCCACGGTCGATGGCAACTGTCGCACGCGTTTTTCCCAAGGTAACATTACTCACGGTCAGCCCTTTCATCGCCAATGAGCCGGCAATATCTAGCGTCTTCAACACACTCAGATCAGGCTCTTCTTTGCTCAGGGGCGCAGCTTGTTTGTTGGAGCTGGATGGTGCATTAGCGCCAGACTCACTTGCATTAGCGGACTGACTAGGCGCTGCGTCTGTCGGTAGCAGCGTATCGAGGTTGATATGGTTGGTATTCAACGCAAAGCGCACTTGGGGGATCTCAGTCAACTTGACCGCCACTTTACCATCCACCACAACATCATCGTCGTTCAACCGGCTGGTCAATTCACTGACCGTCACCGTTTGCTGGTTGATGTCAAACACAATATCCGCGGCTAGCGCTTGGCTAAGAGACGAGTGGGGAATAGGCTCGCCGGACAGTGTCGTGAGCATGTCTAACCCCTGAACAGTGACCTTATCTTGTGTTTTTGCGATAGTCACCTGGGCTTTACCTGAGCTTTCAATGACGATGTCAGCCGTTTGCGCATTCACATTGAAGCCTAATTTCGCCGTCTCGCCCAGCGAAAAACTATCAAGGGTAATATTGGCTTGTTCAATCGCCATATCACCTTGCTCTGCCGAAAGCGTCAACGCCAGTTTGCGCAACTGGCTTTGTATCACGTCACTGGCCAATTTCAACTCGCCTTGACCTTCCACCTCAAAGCGGGCGTCATTTTGCTCGCCGCGCAACGACAGTGATAACGGCGTCCACACATCCGTCGCCAGATTGCCCACCTCAAGATCCACATCGCGCAGCGCCGTCATGGTGCCCGCTTGATCATCTTTGACGACCACACTCGCGTTAGCCACACTGAGCCCTTGTAACGATACATTCCACGTCTTTGCCTCAGTGCTCGTCGTCTCAGAGGATGAGTCTGATTCTGGTGTCGGCTCTGTTTGAGGCGCTGCGGCCTGTGATGTCGTGGTGAGGTTGCTCTCCCCATTACTCAGGGTTTGAATAAACACATGAGGGTCTTGCAATATTATTTCGCCGACCTGCAAGGTTTGCGACATCAAAGGCAACACATCGACAGACAGGCGTGCTTGAGATAAGCGCATCAGATCGGGTTCATCAAAGCCGGGGCGATTTTTTATCGCGACATCCTCGACTGAAAACCCCAAACTTGGCCAAAACTGCCAAGCAATGTCGCCACCGATGACCATGTCATAGCCTGTCTGCTTTTTAACTTGCTCGACCAACAATGGCTTAAACTGGTTAGGGTTAATAGTCGCGAGCACAGCGGCGATGCCACCGATGACAACCACCACCAAAACAACAAGAGTAAGGGCGATTTTTTTTATCATTGCAAGATGCTCCTTGTGCGTAACAGGCGATACCACTCGCGAGAGATACTCGCCTTATCGACCATGATTTCACGATCGGGTTCCCCGTTAGAAAAAATGCGCCCGTAGGCGCATTGCAATCGTTAAACCTTGTCTTGGCTAATGCGAGAGGCGACGGCCCCTTGCTGATTTTTGTATTTTGCGTTGTCTCGTTTGTTATACGGCTTATCAGCCGCGCCCGACATAGGCTCAAAGCTTAACGCACCAATCGGCATACCGGGTCGTAGCGCCAAAGGCAAACGACCATTGTTATAGAACTCAAGGACAATACGGCCCGACCAGCCCGGGTCTATCCGGTGCGCGGTTACATGCACCATCAGCCCTAAACGTGCTAACGATGAACGGCCATCAAGCCAGCCGACGATATCGTCCGGTAGGGTCACTGCTTCATGCGTGACAGCGAGCGCGAGCTGGCCTGGGTGAAGATAAAATGCCTCACCATCAGCAATCTCAATTTCATCACTCATCACACGTTCAAGCTGGGCATTAACCTCTTCTTTCGGGCCAGATAGATCGATAAATGCCGCCCCGTGATCATTAAAGACACGGAATTGATTGCCCAACGTCACATCCGCCGTCACACCAGAAATCGACGCCTCTGCCGGACGCGGCTCAATTTTGATGCGGCCATCATCAAGGTGTTCTTTGATATGCCTGTCGCATAGTCGCATCGGATAGTCCTCACGGTTAATAGATGGAGCGATACACTCACGTACCGCATTCACTTAGCTCGTTATCCTCTGCATACAAAAGCAGGGAGTGGTGATCCGTTAAGCCATCATACGTCAATCAGGCTTTCAGTAATCGCGCGATATGCGCTTTTAATACATCAATCGCAATGCGGTTTTTCCCTCCGCGTGGCACGATAATGTCGGCATATTGCTTTGACGGCTCAATAAACTGCATAAACATAGGGCGGACCGTCTTCTGATATTGCTCCATCACAGAGTCCATGGTGCGGCCGCGTTCAGCCACATCACGTTTCATGCGACGCAATAAGCAAATATCAAGGGGGGTATCCATAAAGACGCTGGCATGGATAAGATTGCGCAGACGTGGGTCGGTCAGTAACAGGATCCCTTCCAAAATGATCACCTTTTTGGGCGTCATGGTGGTGGTTTCATCCATACGGGTATGCTCTGAGTAGCTGTACACAGGCACATCGACAGACTGACCGGCCGCGAGGCTTTCTAAGTGCTCGCAAAGCAAGTTATGGTCTAGCGCTTGTGGATGGTCATAGTTGGTTTGTACGCGCTCTTCCATGCTGAGATGGCTTTGATCGCGGTAATATCTGTCTTCCGTGATCACGCCGATTTGATGATCGCCGACTTTTTCCTTTAATTCCTTATAAATCGTGCTAGCGATCAGGCTTTTACCGGAAGCAGAGGCGCCTGCTATGCCGATAATAACGCATTGGTGGTTGTTGTCACTCATAATATGAATACCCAGAGGAAGCTTGGCGGAATCTACATAAACCGCCTGATTATAGGGAGTTGAAGCCGCTGGCGCCAGAGAAAATCACGCTTCCCTGACGCATCCGTCGCTTTAAGCCTGCTACAGTTGCCCGTTGCTCAATCAGGGCGACACCGTTTGTACGCTTATTTGTTCAGGGCGCGTTTCCCCTTGCCAGTAAAGCTGACTGGCGACGGTGGCTGCCATTTGGCGATAAACCGCAGCGTGCTCACTGTCAGGGCGCGCTACCATACTCGGTGTGCCTGCGTCTATGTCCTCACGAATGGCGACATGAAGCGGTACTTGTGCCAAGACCGGCACACCCTGTTCACGGGCCATTTTCGCCGCACCGCCGGTACCGAAAATCGCTTCATGATGGCCGCATTGCGAACAAATATGGTAGCTCATGTTTTCTATTACCCCGAGAACCGGCACCTGTACTTTCTCAAACATCGCCACGCCTTTAATCGCATCAGCCAGTGCGAGATCCTGTGGTGTGGTGACCACCATCGCCCCCGTCACCGGAAACTGTTGCGCCAAACTAAGCTGAATGTCGCCCGTGCCTGGCGGCATATCAACCACCAGATAATCAAGTTCAGGCCAGCGGGTTTCATTGATCAATTGAGCAAAGGCTTTCGATGCCATCGGCCCACGCCACACGGTGGCGTTATCGGCGGGCACCAGGTAACCAATTGAATTAGAGACGATGCCGTGACGCCTCACAGGCTCCATCAGTTTGCCATCATGAGTTTGTGGCTCGCTGTCTTTAGCGCCGAGCATTATCGGCAGCGATGGGCCATACACATCCGCATCGACAATGCCCACTGATGCCCCTTCGGCGTGCAGGGCCAGTGCCAAATTGACCGCCGTCGTCGATTTACCCACGCCGCCTTTGGCCGAACTCACCACTAACAGGTTTTTCACCCCTTTGACGGGCGCTTTGTCACCACTTTTTATCGGCGCCACTCTCTGTGTCAGTTGAAACTGCTGCGCCAATGACGTCGACTGGGTACTCAGCCACTCATCGAGCGCCTGCATCACTGACGCCGCTGCAAATGGGAATGTCACCTTAAAGCCGTCTCCACTCGCGCTCACCCACTGTGGTTGGCTCGCCCACTGCTCCACCAAGCGCGAGTGTGAAAACTGATTCAATAGACTCACTGCGTCGTCCACATTGGTCAGCGGGGCGGCCGTGTCTTCTTTTTGTTTTTGTGCTTTTTTCTTTTTAGAACCAAATAACATGCATCACCATCCCATTGATTAAAATATATTAGGCCGGATTGGCAACGTTTAACGGATAAACCGCCTCACTCACGGCCTGCACTAGGCAAGGCATATCGTATCAGGTAAGATTTCCGCAATCATTCCATTCATATCATAAGAGCGAACAAACAAGATTATGGCTGCAACCCCACGGAAAATTCTGGTGACCTGTGCGCTGCCTTATGCGAACGGCTCGATTCATTTGGGCCACATGCTCGAGCATATTCAAGCAGATGTATGGGTGCGCTATCAGCGCCTACGTGGCAACACGACTCACTTTATTTGTGCCGACGATGCCCACGGTACCCCCATTATGTTGAAAGCACAGCAGATGGGTGTCGAGCCAGAAGCCATGATCGCTGGCGTGCAACAAGAGCACCAAGCCGACTTTGATGGCTTTGATATCAGCTTCGATAACTATCACAGCACCCACAGTGATGAAAACCGCGAACTCGCCTCATTTATCTATACCCAGCTACGCGATAACGGTTACATCACCAGTCGTACTATTTCTCAACTGTTTGATCCAGAAAAAGAAATGTTCTTGCCGGATCGCTTTGTCAAAGGCGAGTGTCCAAAATGTCACGCCGACGATCAGTACGGTGACAACTGTGATAACTGTGGTGAAACCTATACCCCAGCAGAGCTGATTAACCCTCGTTCAGCGGTGAGCGGCGCGACGCCCGTGATGCGTGACTCTGAGCACTTCTTCTTCGATTTGCCACAATTTGAACAAATGCTCAATGAGTGGACGAAATCCGGCTCACTGCAAAGTGAGATTGCTAACAAGATGAATGAGTGGTTTGAAACCGGCCTGCAGCAATGGGATATTTCCCGCGATGCGCCCTACTTTGGTTTCGAGATCCCTGATCAACCTGGCAAGTTTTTCTACGTTTGGCTCGATGCGCCGATTGGTTATATGGGGTCATTTAAAAACTACTGTGACAAGCGCGGCGACATCGACTTTGATGAGTATTGGAAAGCCAACAGCGATGCCGAGCTTTATCACTTTATTGGCAAAGACATTGTTTATTTCCATAGTTTGTTCTGGCCCGCCATGCTCGACGGTGCCGGTTTCCGCAAGCCAAACAACGTCTTTGTGCACGGTTATGTCACCGTCAACGGCGCGAAAATGTCCAAGTCGAAAGGGACATTCATTAAAGCAAGCACTTACTTAAAGCACCTTGACCCTGAGTGCCTGCGTTACTACTACGCCGCCAAACTCAACAGCCGTATTGATGATCTCGATTTAAGCTTGGATGACTTTATTCAGCGCGTGAATACCGACATCGTCAACAAAGTGGTCAACCTAGCCTCTCGCAACGCGGGTTTCATCAGCAAACGCTTTGACGGTCAGCTATCAACGGTTTGCTCTGAGCCTGAGCTATATCAATCCTTTATCGATAAAGCCGAGCACATTGGCGAGCTCTATGAGGCCCGTGAATTCAATCGCGCCATTCGAGAGATCATTGCGCTGGCCGATAAGGCCAACCAGTACGTCGATGAGAAAGCCCCTTGGGTCATCTCCAAAGAGGAAGGGAAAGAGGCTGAGCTACAGGCTATTTGCTCAGTGGGTATTAACTTATTCCGAGTGTTGATGACTTATCTAAAACCCGTGATGCCAAAACTGGCCGAACGGGCGGAAGGCTTTTTAAACGACACCCTCACGTGGGAAAGCATTGCCACTCCACTCACTGGCCATCAGATCACCAAGTTCAAGGCGCTATTTAACCGGATTGATCCGAAAGCCGTCGATGCCATGATTGCTGATAGCAAAGAAGATGTTGCGACTGAAGAGGCGGAAAAAGCCAAAGCGCAAGGGCCTTTAGCTGATGACCCCCTCGCGGATGAAATTGAATTTGGTGACTTTGCTAAAGTGGATCTCCGTATCGCCAAGATCCTTGAGTGCGAAGCCGTGCCAAAAGCAGATAAACTGCTCAAATTCAAGCTCGATATTGGCGGTGAAACACGTCAGGTTTTCGCTGGGATCAAATCGGCCTACAAACCGGAAGATCTGGTGGGCAAACACACTGTGATGGTCGCCAACCTAAAACCCCGTAAGATGAAGTTTGGCATGTCAGAAGGCATGATTTTAGCGGCCGGCCCTGGCGGGAAAGAGATTTGGATCCTAGAGCCTCATGAAGGGGCCCAGCCAGGTATGCGTGTCATGTAATCTCCCTGCCTCGTCAACTTGCACAAGCAGAGAATAAAGAGCCCAGCCGGGCTCTTTTTTTGTCCAATAGGTGCCAATTCTCCGCGCCCTGCACTACAAGAGGGCAATCACTCCCTAACACGGTGCGTAAAACGCCCACCATCAGACCCCGATCAAGGCCATACAAGGCGTGATTAATCTCTCATTTTTGGCATGCTTCATGCTTCTTCAGAGAGACACGCGAGCCATAGCAAGGAGAGCATATGGGGTGGTTAGTCATGATAGGGATTTTAGCACTCGGGATTGCTAGCGTGGTGGCGGTTATCGTGTATCGTCAACGCCCGGATTGGCGATTACATCAACTGCATGAGTTACGTGCATTACTTCAGCATGCTCGCTACCTGGCGACCCAACCGCGCGTCGATCCGCATGACTATCATCGATTGCTGGATCAAACACGCCAGTTACATCACTTGGCGCCGCATACGCAAAAGCCAATGTATCGGCTTTTTTTCCATCACCTCCACGCCTTGCCACAATACGATGATGTGACCCAGGCCAAGATGAAAAACCGCGCATTGCAACACCTCGCTTACTTGGTGGATGAAGCCATCCCACCAGTGTTGATTGCCTATGGTGAGGACCACACCCTCGCGGCTTACCAGCAAATTTGGTATGCGGTGTTAGAACTGCTGCAGGCTCGCCAACGTTTTTCCTACGCGTCAATACAATTGGAGAACGCAACGCCCAATGCACATCAGTCTCTCAGTTTACAACAACAAATACTCACCAAGCGCTTAGTACAGCTACGCGACCTTGAATTGGATGAGGCATTCAGCGATAAGGTTAATCAGGTTATCTCCCAGCTTGATGATGTACATAGCTTGTCACTCACGCACCGCCTGGCGGTGGCACAGCAAGTCAACGCCGTGATGCTTGATGCCCTCGATACCTTTCTAGCGACGCTGCTCGCGCGCTTTCCTGCACCAAAGGATGATATTTTCAATACGCTTTCGCCCATCAATGACTCACACCATCAATGATCAACCTCTAAGCCATTAAAAAGCCGGCACAAGGCCGGCTTGATAGCAACATGATGACACTTACCCAATATGGGTTTGCCCGCCCATATAGGGGCGAAGTGCCTCAGGGATCTCAATACGGCCATCCGCTTGTTGGTAGTTTTCCAAAATAGCTACCAAGGTACGGCCTACCGCCAAGCCCGAACCATTCAAGGTGTGCAACAGCTCAGGTTTTTTCTCACCTTTACGACGGAAACGTGCCTGCATACGGCGAGCTTGGAAGTCCATGGTGTTTGAGCACGATGAAATCTCACGATAAGTATTTTGCGCGGGCAACCAGACTTCTAGATCGTAGGTCTTGGCCGCACCAAAGCCCATGTCGCCGGTGCAGAGCAACATCTTACGGTATGGTAGGTTCAGCAACTGCAATACTTTTTCTGCATCCGCAGTCAATGACTCCAGTGCTTCCATTGAGTCTTCTGGCTTAACCACCTTCACCAACTCAACTTTATCGAACTGGTGCATACGGATAAGGCCGCGCGTATCACGCCCGTATGAACCTGCTTCTGAGCGGAAGCAAGGTGTGTGTGCGGTCATGCACAGCGGAAGATCCGCTTCATCGATGATTTCATCACGTACCATGTTGGTCAGCGGCACTTCCGCGGTTGGGATCAAAGACATGCCAATGCCTTCTTCCGTCGCCGGCTGGGTATGGAACAAATCTTCACCAAATTTAGGCAGCTGACCGGTGCCATAGAGGCTGTCCGCATTAACCAGATACGGTACGTACATTTCGGTGTAACCGTGCTCGTTGGTGTGCAAGTCGAGCATAAATTGCGTGAGCGCACGATGCATACGCGCCATTTGCCCTTTCATCACGATAAAGCGAGAGCCTGACAGTTTCACCGCACTGGCAAAATCAAGACCACCGGTGAGTTCGCCGAGGTCGACGTGATCTTTAACCTCGAACTCAAATTGACGGGGCTCGCCCCAGCGAGAAATTTCCTGGTTTTCAGACTCGTCTTTGCCACTGGGCACTTCTTCGGCCGGTAAGTTAGGCACGCCCATCACGACATCATTCACTTTTTGCTGGAGCGCCGCGAGCTCTGTTTTCGCCGCATCCAATTCATCACCCAGGTTTGCCACTTCTTCGAGCAATGGTGCGATGTCTTCACCCTTTGCTTTAGCCTGGCCAATGGACTTCGATCGGGAATTACGCTCTGCTTGCAGTTGTTCGGTGCGAATTTGCAGCGCCTTACGTTGTTCCTCGAGTTCACGCATAGCGTCAACATCAAGCGTAAAGCCACGACGAGCGAGTTGTTGAGCGGTTTGTTCCAGCTCAGTTCGAAGTAATTTGGAATCCAGCATGCTAATCCTGTGCTTTCGGGTTATTGACTGTAAATTGACGAAGTTAAACCTTACCCAAAAAGGGTAAACTTGCCTAGCGCTTTTGCGGGCTTTTTATATCCTGCTCTGCGAGAAAGGCGAGCTTTTCGGCGATTTTAATTTCTAGCCCACGATTGACGGGCTGATAGTAACGCGCCTCGCCAAGCTCCGGGGGGAGATAGCGCTCTCCCGCGGCATAGGCATTGGGCTCATCGTGGGCATAGCGATAGCCGTCTCCGTGTCCCATTTGCTCCATCAATGCCGTTGGTGCATTACGAAGGTGCATAGGAACAGGCGCATTAGCGGTGTCTTTGGCATCACGCAAGGCTTGTTTCCACGCGGTATAAACCGCGTTACTTTTAGGCGCACTGGCCAAATACACCGCGGCTTGAGCAATGGCGCGCTCACCCTCTGCCGGCCCCACGCGGGTAAAGCAGTCCCAGGCGTTAAGCGCGACCTGCATCGCGCGCGGATCGGCATTACCGACATCCTCAGACGCAATCGCAAGTAGTCGCCTGGCGACATAGAGCGGATCGCCCCCTGCACTGACAATCCGTGCGTACCAATACAATGCTCCGTCGGGGCTCGAGCCACGTACCGATTTGTGAAACGCAGAAATCAAGTCATACCACGCATCACCTTGTTTATCGAATTGCGCCACTTTTTCACCGGCCACGTCTTTAAGCATCGACATCGTGATTTGGCCATCGGCCATGTCTGCCAACATTTCCAATAGGTTTAATGCCATACGTGCATCACCACTGCATGCTGCCGTTAATGCTGCTTTCACGCCGTTATCAAAGGCTAAAGACTGCTTACCGAGCCCACGCTGTGAGTCAGCGAGCGCTTGATCAATCACCGCTTCCAAATCGCTCTCATCAAGGCTGGTTAGGCGGTACACACGGGCGCGCGATAGCAGAGCGTTATTAAGCTCAAATGAGGGGTTTTCCGTGGTGGCACCAATAAACGTCACCGTCCCCGCTTCCACATGGGGTAAAAACGCATCTTGCTGGCTTTTGTTAAAGCGGTGCACTTCATCGACAAACAAAACAGTACGAATACCGGCTTGCTTGTTTTGCTCTGCGCGCCCAATCGCCTCTCGGATCTCTTTGACGCCAGAGGTCACAGCCGAGATCTGTTCCAGCTCTGCGTTGGCTTGGCGCGCGGCAATATCGGCGAGCGTGGTTTTACCGGTCCCCGGTGGCCCCCAGAAAATCATCGAATGGAGGGAGCCCGACTCAATCGCCCGGCGAAGCGGTTTACCCTCGGCGAGAAGATGGCGCTGCCCGATGTACTGGTCAAGCGTGAGTGGACGCATACGTGCGGCCAGTGGGCGAAAATCGTCTGCAAAGTCAAGCGGTAAGGTCGCCACAGTCACCTCCGAGGCAATTATCTTGGTTGGCGCTGATCGTCGACCATCACTGAGTCGGGTGGCGTAAACGAAAACAGGTCCGACGCCGGTGTTTGTCGACTAAACTGGCTCAGCGTAAACTGGCTCTGTTGCCCATCTTGCTCAACCACGGTAAAACCGGTCAAGGTACCATCCGGCTTCACCGTGACCTCAAATTCGCCAATGGTGCCTGTGGTTTTTGGCGTTAAGGTAAAGGTGTCAGCCTCTTGGGTGATTTGATAAGCCTGCCAATCACTGGGCTGATTGCGCGTTAGCAATACAAACGGCGTCTGTGCCGTGGCATCCTCCAGCCACATCGCCGTCACTTGCTCAACAAAGGGGCTGTAGTACCAGAGCGTCTCGCCATCGGAAATCATGATAGTTTCGTCGGGTGAGGTTGTGGTCCAGTTAAACAAATTTGGCCGCTCAATGGCGAGCCGTCCTTTTGCTTGATGAATCACCTCTCCTTCTGGGCTGTGCACTGTTTGCGAAAACTGCGCACTGAATGCGTCAACCTGACTCAAGCGTTCCATCAGGTGTTGTTGCGCCGGCGTTTTCGCCTGCACCGATAATGCAAAAAATAGCGATATCACCACCATTAGGTGGCGGATAGCAGAGAGTCGAGTCATGAAACCTTCCATTCGATCAATCTTTGGGTGGCGGTGGCGCGATGACTTCGCGATTACCGTTATGGCCTGGTGAGCTTACGACACCATGTGCTTCCAGTTGTTCCACGATCCGCGCTGCCCGGTTGTAGCCAATTTTAAACCGGCGCTGCACACCAGAGACAGAGCCTCGGCGGCTTTCGGTGACAAATTCAACCACTTGGTCAAAAAGCTGGTCCAGCTCCTCACCCTCTCCGCCTGAAGGCGCCTCACCCGGCAACAAGCTATCGGAGCCTTGATCCCCTTTGGTTATTTCGTCTAGGTACTGAGGCTTACCACGCGCTTTCCAGTTGTTCACCACGCGATGCACTTCTTCATCACTGACAAAAGCGCCATGTACACGGATGGGGTGGTTGGAGCCATTAGGCATAAACAGCATATCACCCATCCCCAGTAACGACTCTGCGCCGCCTTGGTCGAGGATAGTGCGCGAATCTGTCTTAGTAGACACCGTAAACGCCATCCGCGTTGGAATGTTGGCTTTGATTAAGCCTGTAATCACATCAACGGACGGACGCTGAGTGGCAAGCACAAGATGAATCCCCGCTGCCCGCGCTTTTTGTGCTAGTCGCGCAATCAGCTCTTCCACTTTTTTGCCCACCACCATCATCAGATCGGAGAATTCATCCACGACCACCACAATATAAGGTAGCTTTTCCAGCTTAGGCGCTGACTCATCCATCGAGTCACCTGGCTTCCAAAGCGGATCGGGAATGGGGTTATTGGCGGCTTCCGCGGCTTTTACTTTTTCGTTAAAGCCTTTTAGGTTCCGTACTCCAAGCGCCGACATCAGCTTGTAACGACGTTCCATCTCACCCACACACCAACGCAGGGCATTCCCCGCATCTTTCATGTCAGTCACCACCTCAGTCAACAGGTGTGGGATCCCCTCGTATACCGAAAGCTCGAGCATTTTCGGATCGATCATGATAAAGCGCACATCTTCCGGTGAGGCTTTATACAACATACTTACCAGCATCACGTTCACGCCCACCGACTTACCCGAGCCTGTGGTACCGGCCACCAGCATGTGTGGCGCTTTACCCAAATCAGTGATAATCGCCTCACCGGCGATATCATTCCCCAGCACCACCGAAATCGGCGAGTGGCTATTCTTAAAACGTTCGCTTCCAATCACTTCGGACATAAACACCGTCTCCCGGTGCTCATTAGGCAGCTCAAGGCCAATGTAGGGTTTTCCTGGTATCACTTCGACCACACGCACTGCCGTGGTCGACAAAGCACGCGCCAAGTCTTTAGATAAGCCAGAAATGCGTGAAACTTTAACCCCAGGCGCAAGATCGAGCTCAAAACGGGTGATCACCGGGCCTGGATATACGCCCACTACGCGCGCCTGAACTTTAAAGTCTTCCAGTCGTGCTTCGACCAGGCGAGCAATCTTCTCGAGCTCTTCACGCGTCGCCTGCTCTGCGGTATGGCGAGCGGGGTCAAGCAGCTCGAGGGTCGGGAAAGGTTCTTTCGGCGTGGGTAAATCCGGCTCATCTTTGACTAGGAACGGATGATCCAGTCCAGCTGCCTGCTGCTGATTTTTTTGTGCTTGGCGAATGGTTTCCTGAAACGGGTCGTCATCCTCATCCGCGCCACTGCTCGCTTGTTCTGCACGCTCAAGCTCGGACAGCCCATCTTGATTATCATAAGTTGTGTCGGCGTGATGCTGGCTCGGTGCGATTGGTGCACTGTGCAGATCATCAGATGGTGTCTCTTCGCCCGTTTCAATAGAGGGAGCAGTTCCAGTATCAAGATGTGGCGTGTCCACCTCAACGCGCGAAGACAATACAGGCGCAGCTTCTTCATGCTCCTCCTCGTGCTCGATAGCAAGGTGCCACTGCCCCAATGACGGTTCCTCGGGTTGCGCATCATCGCTATCGGTAGCGCCCTGATCGTCGGCAACATCCGAGTCTGTTGCCGAACGCGCTTGTCCACCAAAGATAATAGGCGACGCTGCCTTGTTCTGTGCCTGCTCATCGTTGGCGGAACTCTCCGCCTTCTCCGGCGCTGACGGTGTCAAGCGACGTAAATCACTGAGCTCCATCGGCTCAGACGCATTGGCTGCGGTGCTCTGTGTGTCGGTGTCTGGAACGCCTAACTCGGTCGGCGCGTCACCACGAATCCGATTGACCGCCCAGGTGACGCCTTTTAGTGTCATGGCACCGAGATTATCAACAATGGTTAACCAAGAAATACCGGTAAAAAGGGTAAAGCCGGCCGCCCAACCAAACAGCATCACCAAGGTCGTCCCTAATACGTTAAATAGCGGCAGCGCCAAACTGTTGGTGACATCCCCCATTACACCACCAGAGGAAAAATGCCAAAAATCGTCAAAATTCAAATCGGCCAACGAACAGCTGGTTAAAAACAGGATAAACAGTCCCAAGATACGCGCGCCGATAATGGTATAATTGATGGGTTCATCGTCGCTGCGGCGACGCAAGAACACCCACCCCCCGAGAATCGCCGCTGGTGGCAGCGGATACGCTAAGATACCAAACGAAAAGAAGAGACTATCGGCGAGCCACGCGCCCATGGCACCTGCTGCATTGTGGACATCACCATGCCAGGCAGTTTGCGACCAGGATGGGTCGGCCGGATTAAAAGACAATAGGGCGACCATGGTGAACACGGCTGCCGCGAGTACCAAAATAAACCCACACTCTTTTAATCGCTGAACGCCATCTAAACGCGCTTTAGCACGAGCCGCTTTGGGCTCTCGACGTAAAGAAAACTCCATCATCACCTGTTTAATACTGTTCGTGAACCGCATTCCTCATCCTACTCTGAGGCTTGCTTATGTTGCCCTGACTTTATCACATTCATGCCGTGAGGGCAGGCATGATGCCTGCCTACGCCAAATCTTTACCGAGATATCACACAATCTTGTGCTATCCGCACAAAAAATAAGCCGAGCATGACGCTCGGCTTCAGTCTCGACAAGTGGTGCGTCGCACCCCATTTTATCACCTGGCTAACGGGTATGGATAACCAGATGATTACTCTGTTTCACCTCTTCCATCACCACATACGTGCGAGTGTCATTCACACCGGGTAAACGCAGCAAGGTTTCACCCAATAACTTGCGATAAGCTGACATATCCGCTACTCGTGTTTTAAGCAGGTAGTCAAAATCCCCTGATACCAACGAGCACTCTTGAATATCCTCAAGCGTTTGCACGGCTTTATTAAATTGCTCGAACACATCAGGCGCACCGCGGTTGAGTGTGATTTCGACAAACACCAACAGTGATGCATCCAAATACTGGGGGTTAAGCAGTGCTGTATAGCCAAGGATATAACCTTGACGTTCAAGACGTCGTACACGTTCTAGACAGGGGGTAGGAGAAAGACCAACACGTTTTGATAACTCAACGTTAGAGACTCGCCCATCCTTTTGAAGCTCGTTCAGGATGTTGCGGTCAATGCGGTCCAATTCCTTGGAGGGCTTTTTTTTGGTATCTACCATTTTTTATTCCACCTTGTTACTTCCTTGCAAAAAGATATACCAAATTAAATAACATCTAAATGATCTTTAGCATCAAATACTGGTTTATTGCCTTTATACTAGCCTGAAAATTGACAATATCAATAAAAAGCCAGCCGATAACACTGAATAAACACGAGGTGACAGCATGATCATTGGCATTCCAAAAGAAATCAAAAACCATGAGTACCGCGTTGGTATGGTACCCGCGAGTGTTCGCGAGCTTATCTCTCACGGCCACTCTGTTTACATCGAGACCAACGCAGGTAATGGTATTGGTTTCTCTGACGACGACTATAAAGCCGCCGGCGCGTCTATCCTTCCCACTGCTGCTGACGTTTTTGCGAAAGCAGAAATGATCGTCAAGGTAAAAGAGCCACAAGCCGTTGAGCGTGCGATGCTCCGCGAAGGACAGATTTTGTTCACCTATTTGCATCTTGCACCAGATTTTCCGCAAACAGAAGACTTAATTAAAAGTAAAGCCATCTGTATTGCCTACGAAACGGTAACAGATTCTAAAGGTCGATTGCCACTCCTTGCGCCTATGTCTGAGGTCGCCGGCCGCATGTCTATTCAAGCAGGTGCACAAGCGCTAGAAAAATCACACGGCGGTTCGGGCATGTTGCTCAGCGGTGTGCCCGGGGTTGAGCCTGCGAAAATCGTGGTACTCGGCGGTGGTGTTGTCGGCTCGAACGCCGCTCGTATGGCCGTTGGTCTGCGTGCTGACGTCACGATTCTCGACAAAAATGTCGATACCTTACGTCGCCTCGATGAAGAGTTCCAAGGACGTGCCAAAGTGGTCTACTCCACAGAAGAAACCCTAGAGCAGCACGTATTGAACGCCGATCTGGTTGTCGGTGCGGTACTCATCCCAGGTGCGGCCGCCCCCAAACTGGTTAACGAAGACCACATTAAGCGTATGAAGCCCGGCGCAGCAGTTGTGGATGTGGCTATTGATCAAGGCGGCTGTTTCGCGACCTCACACGCGACCACTCATGCGGATCCCACCTATATCGTCGATGATGTCGTTCACTACTGTGTCGCCAACATGCCTGGCGCGGTGGCCCGTACCTCTACTGTCGCACTAAACAATGCCACACTGCCATATATTGTTAAGCTGGCTAACAAGGGCTATCGCGATGCCTTGGTGGAAGACCAACACCTGCGCAATGGCCTGAATGTTATCGGCGGTCAAGTCACGATTAAAGAAGTCGCTGAAGGCTTTGAGTTGCCGTATGTTGATGCCATGGACGCACTAAAGGCCGCGCATTAATCGGCCACACCAATCATAGAAATCGAGGGCACCATCACGGTGCCCTTTCTTTACCTTTCTAATTTACCTACAATCAGTCCATTCAAAAAACGAACCTCTTTTCCTGCTCGGAGACGTGAATGAGTAACATTAAGCATGCGAACCTGTTGATCCTGGGTTCAGGCCCGGCTGGCTATACCGCCGCTGTTTACGCCGCGCGCGCTAACTTAAACCCCGTGATGGTGACCGGAATGCAACAAGGTGGCCAGCTGACCACCACCACGGATGTTGAAAACTGGCCTGGCGATCCTGAGGGACTGACAGGACCGACCTTGATGGATCGTATGAAAGCTCATGCGGAAAAATTCGAGACTGAGATTATCTTTGATCACATTAACGAAGTGGACTTATCCTCTCGTCCGTTCCGCTTAAAAGGCGATAATGGTGAGTTCAGCTGTGATGCATTGGTTATCTCTACCGGTGCCTCTGCGCAATATCTTGGCCTTCCATCTGAAGAAGCGTTTAAAGGACGGGGCGTCTCAGCCTGTGCCACCTGTGATGGGTTTTTCTATCGCAACCAAAAAGTCGCGGTGATCGGGGGTGGTAACACCGCGGTCGAAGAGGCTTTGTACCTATCAAATATTGCCTCAGAAGTGCATGTTGTTCATCGTCGCGACACCTTCCGTGCCGAGAAAATCCTCGTTGACCGCATGATGGATAAAGTGAAGAACGGCAATATCGTGCTACACACTAATCGCGTGCTCGATGAAGTACTAGGCGATGAAATGGGTGTGACCCAAGCACGCTTGAAAGACACCCAAAGTGATGAAACCGAAACACTGGATGTGATGGGTGTGTTTGTTGCAATTGGCCATAAACCTAATACCGATATTTTTGCGGGTCAATTAGAGATGGAAAATGGCTACATCAAGGTCGAGTCGGGCCTCAATGGCAATGCCACTCAAACCAGCGTTGAAGGTGTGTTTGCTGCCGGTGATGTGATGGATCATGTTTATCGCCAAGCGATAACCTCTGCAGGCACCGGCTGCATGGCCGCATTAGATGCCGAGCGCTATCTCGACGCTCTGGCGAATAATCAGTAAGCCCACGCTCTCATGCAGGCCGCCATTCGGTGGCCTGCCCAGCCTATTTGTAGGCTCTCATAAAACAATAAGACGATATGGATAAATCTAAACAGCGGGCGCTAACCCAATGGCTCAAGTCGCAGAGCACGTTAGCCAAACCCTGGTTAGTTGCGACGATTAGTATTGCACTCCTCTCCGGTGTGCTTTTGATTGCCCAAGCAGCACTTCTCGCCCACCTGCTGCACCAATTGATTATTGAACAAACGGATAAATTCACCCTACTCCCCAGTTTTCTGGCGTTAGCTGGCGTCGTATTAGCACGTGCAGCATGCAGCTGGGCCAAAGAGCAAACGGGCTACCGCTGTGGTGAAGTGATTCGCCAACATATTCGTCATTTAATCCTGAATCGCCTTGAGGCGCTGGGGCCGGTGAGCATTCAAGGACGGCCAGCAGGCAGCTGGGCGAGCCTGATTTTAGAGCAAGTAGAAGAGTTACAAGACTTTTTTGCCCGTTATTTGCCGCAAATGGCCATCGCCGTGCTGATCCCCTTGGTGATCTTGGTTGCCGTTTTCCCAATCAATTGGGCGTCGGGCGTGATCTTTTTAGTCACCGCGCCGCTGGTCCCCTTTTTCATGGCCTTAGTTGGCATTAAAGCCGCTGATGCCAACCGGAAAAACTTTAAGGCACTGCAACGTTTATCCGGTTACTTCTACGACCGCTTACGTGGACTGCCCACTCTCAAGCTGTTTAATCGCGTTGAGGCGGAGGCCGAGCAGCTTCATCTCGCATCACACACATTTCGCCAACGAACAATGGAAGTGCTGCGCCTGGCCTTTTTATCATCGGCCGTGCTGGAATTTTTCACCGCCATTTCCATTGCCGTTGTCGCCGTCTATTTTGGGTTTAGCTTTATTGGTGAGCTTGATTTTGGTCACTATGGTGCCTCTATTTCGCTGTTTACCGGTTTATTCGTGTTAGTGCTGGCCCCCGAGTTTTATCAGCCATTGCGCGATCTCGGCACCTTTTATCACGCTAAGGCACAAGCAATTGGGGCGGCCGAGTCGATCGTGGAATTTCTCGATGCCCAGCCAGATACCGGCACCCAAGGTGAAGCCACGCCTGATTTATCCACCGTCACTATCATCGCGCACGACCTGGAGGTACTCAGTCCCGACGGTCACGTATTGGCAGGGCCAATGTGCTTTTCTATCCAACCCGGTGAACAGGTTGCGCTTGTTGGCGTCAGTGGCGCGGGCAAATCTAGCCTTCTTAACGCTCTGCTTGGTTTTCTGCCCTACCGTGGTAGCCTCACCATTAATGGCTATGAACGCAGTGAACTTGATTTAACGCATTGGCGTCAGTCGATAAGCTGGGTCGGGCAAAACCCACAACTGTTCCATGGCAGTATTCGCGACAATATTGCCCTCGCTAACCCTGAGGCAACGCCTGAGACCATCAACCAAGTGATGACCCAAGCGTACGTGGATGAGTTCGTGATGCGGCTGACCGATGGCTTGGCGCATCCTGTCGGTGACCGAAATGGCGGGTTATCAGTGGGTCAAGCTCAGCGTATTGCGGTCGCGCGAGCGCTATTACAAGATGGTGCGCTCTGGGTACTGGATGAACCGACCGCAAGCCTAGACGCACATAGCGAAAACCGCGTGCTAGAAACCTTGAGTGCGGCAACCCAAGCCAAGACCTGTGTCCAGGTGTCGCACCGTTTAGACTCGCTCACCCACAGTGACCAAGTCTGGGTGATGATGGACGGAAAGTTAGTACAACAAGGCCCCTATCATACTCTCGCTGAAACCGGCCCGCTGGCTGAGATGCTGGCTTCCGCCGATAGGAGAAATCTCGATGCGTGAACTACTGCCCTATCTCCGCCTCTATAAGCGCCACTGGTTCGGTTTGAGTCTAGGTATGGTGCTGGCGTTTGCTACCTTGTTTGCCGCCATTGGCCTACTCACCCTCTCCGGCTGGTTTATTGCCGCTGCGGCTGTCGCTGGCTTGGCGGGCCTTGCCACCTTTAATTACATGCTGCCCGCCGCCGGTGTGCGTGGCTTTTCCATTGGTCGTACCTTCGGCCGTTGGGCTGAACGTGTGGTCAGCCACAATGCCACCTTCAAACTATTGGCCGATTTACGCGTATCATTTTTTCGTAAACTCGCCCCATTAGTGCCTGGTCAAGGGCTGAATATGCGTGATGGCGACTTACTTAATCGCATGGTCGCCGATGTCGATGCCATGGACCACGTTTATCTGCGCCTAGTCAGCCCGATGGTGGTTGGTATCGTGGGCATCCTGGCGGTAAGTTTCTTCCTGGGTTGGTTTGACCCAATGCTTGGCATGGCGCTTGGACTGATCTTGCTCGGGTTACTGATTGGGCTGCCGATCCTTTTTTATCGCTTGGGTAATGATCAAGGCCGTACACAGTTGGAACAAAATGCAGCCACGCGCATCGCACTGCTTGATTGGTTACAAGGCCACGCCGAGCTGGCTTTATTTGGCGCACGTGACCGCTATCGCGCCCGCATCGATGACAGCGAGCAAGCCATGCTGCACGCACAAGCCAATATGGCGCGCATCACCGGATTAGCCAATGCTGTGCTCGTCGCGGCCACAGGGCTAACACTGGTGGCGATGATTTGGCTGGCGGCAGATGGTGTCGGTGATCATAAGCCTGGCCCCCTAATTGCTATGGTGGCCTTTACGACCATGGCCAGTTTTGAGTTGATGATGCCGATCACTGCCGCCTTCCAATACCTCGGCAAAACGCTTACCGCCGCGAAACGACTGAATGCGATCACGGAGCGCGCGCCCAGTGTCCCCTTCCCCTCACAAGGACATACTGGCCCCGCTGTCGGCGATATTAGCTTTGATAATGTCAGTTACCAATACCCAGGCGCAGCACAAGACGCGGTTTCAAACATCTCTCTTCGCATCACACCAGGACAAACACTCGCCCTGTTAGGAAGAACGGGATGTGGCAAATCAACCTTATTGAGCTTGCTTACCCGGGCGTGGGATCCCACGC
>NZ_PXUD01000113.1:1024-43596 GCF_003390965.1 Salinivibrio sp. HTSP | reverse complement strand
CCCTTGATCAAGCCAGCGTGCAGGATTTAGACGCAGGCGATCAAGTTACCGACACTATCACACTAACCGCTACTAACGGTGTACCACAGGACATTGCCATTACCATTACCGGTAGCAATGACGCACCCACGTTGGCTCAGGCTGTTTCGACGCAAAATCTGCAAGAGGATTTTGTTAGCTACACCATTGATCTGAATACGGTATTTTCGGATATCGATAGCAACGATACGTTAAGCTTTGATGTGGCGAATGTGCCTAGTGGGGTCTCCGTTTCTATTGATGCGAATGGCATCGCGACCATTTCTTCGGTCGCCGATTGGAGTGGGACAGAGACAGTGAGCTTCCGCGCCACCGATACCCAAAATGCGAGTCTCACGCACGATGTCACCTTCAACGTCGAAGGGGTTGCTACCGCCCCCACACTCACGGTCAGTCGTGGCGATCAATCACTGACTTATATTGATAACACAGGACAAATCTCCGCCACTGACCCTGGAGCGGGCGGATCACGTGCCATTCTTTCGCCCTTAACAATCTCCGGCACCGCCAATGAAGCGGGCGAAACACTCACTTACCGAATCAGCGGCTTACCCGACGATGCGGTATTATCAGCGGGGACAAAAGAGGCAAGCACCGGCGATTGGCTGCTCACGGACGCGCAATTGAGTGGTCTTAATCTCGCCTCTCCCGCGGATATGACTGGCGTCACCCTATCCATTACGGCTATCAGTACCGACGGCACGGATCAGGCATCGACCACGGCCATGCTAAATCTAGAAAATGATAGCTTTGCGCTGACCGAAGGACAAACCACCAGCATTACCAGTGCCAATGGGCTGATTAGCAACGATACAGACACACAGGCCACGGTCACCCGCGTTGCCACCAATGCCAGCCAAGGAGAAAGTGGCAACAGTGAAGTTGTGATCGGCCCTGCCACCATCGCCACCGCACTGGGCGGCAGCATTACGGTCAGTGCCGATGGCAGCTTCACCTACACCGCACCAGCAGTGAATCATGCAGGCGGCGGTCAAGTCTATGACAGCTTCTCGTACCAAAGCAGCGAGAATGGCGAGTGGACAACCGTGACCTTTGATGTGAGCGACTCCGCGCCTGTCGCCCATGATGATAGCGACAGCGTGGCCTCTGCCGCCTCGACAGGGGGAAACGTGATCACTGCCGGCGCTGGCGCCGATACCCTTGGGGCGGATACCACCACGGTGACCGCGGTTAGCTTCAACGGTACCACCTATGCGGTTAACGGCAGTACTGTGATTGCCACATCGCAAGGGCAATTAACGATCCAGTCTGACGGTAGCTATGTTTACCAATCATTAGTCGCGTCAGCGACGGATGCCAGCACCCTGGATGATGAGGTATTCACTTATACCCTCACCGACAGCGATGGGAATATCAGTCAGGCACAGCTCACAGTCGGCCATGACAATAATACCCAGTTAAACGCCGATATCGCTTCAGTCAGCGAGCAAGGGTTAGTGAGCAACGATAATAGTCATTCCACCCAAGGCAACCTCTTGGATAATGACACCGGGATTGGTACCAATGTCGCTCTCGATCAAGTTAATGGACAAAGTTTTGGCAGTGACGGTGTCTTAACCCTCACGACCGCCAGTGGCACCTTGACTGTTTATAACCAAGACAACAGCCAAGGTTATCGCACGGGTGACTATACCTATACACTCAACAGCGCCACCAGCGGCGATAACGTGAGTGAAGCCTTCACCTACACGACTTATGATCCAACAGCGGCCACCGCTTATCGCTCATCGGCTTTTACTGTCAATGTGCAAGATGATACGCCGACCTCTGACAACATCGAAAGTGCCTTATATGCGACGGCAGAGAGTAGCTCGACCTTTAATCTGATTCTTACCGTTGACCTTTCGGGTAGTATGGCCGATCCGGTTGATCCGAGTGACCCGGATTCACCCACTCGGATGGAAGTCACCAAAGCCGCACTAAAATCCATGGTAGAGGAATACGATAAGCTTGGCGATCTCAACATCCAAGTTGTGTCATTTTCGAGTGAAGCCCAGTCTTCAGGTTGGATACTTAACGATGTCAGCAGCGCATTAGACGCAATCGAGGGCCTATATGCCGGCGGTGCCACCCGCTACGATAACGCGCTAAACGAGATCATCAATACTGTCGATACCTCTGGTATCACCACAGATAAAACCGTCTCCTATTTTATCTCGGATGGGATACCCAATGATGACTTTGAAAATAACACCAGCCTGCAAAGTGCATGGCAAAATTATATCGGCGCGCAAGGCATTGATGAGTCCTTCAGTGTCGGGGTCGGGGATGGCATTACGACATCGCCACTGACTCCTATAGCAGCAAGTAGCTCAGGTGATAGCAGTAACAATGTGTTGCTGGTGACCGATGAAAATGAACTCGCTTACTCACTGCTACAAACCATCAAGAGCGGACAAGTTTCGGGTGGCATGGTTCTGATGGATGATGAGGGTAATACTGTCTCCTTATTCGGCGCCGACGGTGGGTACGTTTCTACGCTCACCCTAGATGGGCAAACGTACAACTATGATCCCGCCACGGACAGCGCGCAGCAGACCTTTGAAACCGCCAAGGGCGGGATCCTCACCATCAATTTTAATACCGGCGAGTACGACTACCGCGTGGCGGTCGACAGAAATATTCTCAACGAACAAGAACAAATCGCGCTGACGCTTACCGATAACGATGGCGATACCAGTGATGTGAATGTTGCCATTGACCTCTACTACGAGGCACGGCTCGATGCCAATCACGATATAGTGATCACCAATGTTCATGACGGTAGCCCAATCGTGATCCCCGGTTTGGCATTAACCCATAACGATATTCCGTCAATGGACAGTACGATCACGGCGACCAGCAACGGGGTACAAGGGTCAGTAACGGGCACGGATGACGTCACCTTCACACCCGATAGTGCGATGAATACGCAAGCTTTCCTTGACCCCATCGGTAACGACTCTAAATTTATCGCAGAATCCGAACTCGGTGATTACGCTGGTTCGTTTGCTCAGGCACAGAGCCTAGACCGCGGTAAATTCGGGACCATGACCCAGGAGGTGTGGCCACACATTGATGTTGGTAACTTCGGTGCCAATGCCGCCCTGACGGGGACGGTGCAAAACGGTACCGACAGTGACATGACAAAAATGGATCTCTACCAAAACGAGAGCTTACTCTTTGATGATGACAATTGGACGAATAATCTGAGCGTAAGAGTGTATGACGAAAACCAACAGCTATTGGATACTCTCAACCCAGATACGGGCAGTAATAGCTTTACGGCCGGTCAGCAAGGCACTTACTATTTTGAGGTCGTGTCCAACAATGAATCCAATGATACCGAGAGCTATGAAATTTATCTCACTCTGGATAGAGCTAATGCGGTGTTGCCAGAGCCTGAACATCAATTTGAATACACCTCCTCTAATGGCAGTTATATAGATAGTGCACTGGTCGATATTATTGCGATTGATGAGCAAACGCTGGAAGGTACTTATCAAAGTGAAGTTCTCGCGGCCGGTGCAGGTGACGATACCCTGATTGGCAACGCGGGCGATGATAGTTTACTCGGGAACCACGGCGACGACGCGCTTGATGGCGGCCTTGGCGATGATCTGCTAATTGGCGGGAAAGGTGACGATACACTGACCGGAGGGCTTGGCTCTGATACCTTCGCGTTTTTAAGCGGCGATCAAGGGTCGGTCGGCGCAGAAGCAGTTGATCGCATTACTGACTTTGATGTGCAAAAAGATACACTGGCTCTCTCCGAGCTGCTGATTGATGAAGACCAAGCCGGAGAGAGCCTTGAAGACTATTTGACGCTTGAGGACAACGATCAGGGTGAAGCCACTTTATACATCGCCTCTGCGGGCGATAATCAAATCGACCAACACGTGGTGTTTGAAAACCTCAGTGTGGCAGACATGGCTAGCGCATACGAAATTGATATGAGTGGCCTCAGCAGCCAAGAGCTAAGCGCTTCCGTGATAGATGCCATGATCCAACAAAACAAACTGATGACAGACTAATCGACACCTGACGCGTATATCTGATGCGTGGGAGTAAGTTTATGTTCTATTTTGCCTAACAAAGGGGCAGAATAGCGCCAAAACTTGCCAGAAGCATGATGGGAGTGATTTTGTTATCTGAGTTGAAAAATATCGCCCAACTGTTGGTCGAAAACAAACTATTGACCACCATTGGTGTTATCGTTTTTGTTAGCGTGATCCGCCGACTGATTTTACGTCATATTCGCGGCGACAGTAACTTCCTCAGTGAAGATCAACGCAAGTGGATCTCACGTACAAAAAACGGGGCATTTAGCCTGCTTTTACTGTTTTTGTTCTTATTTTGGAACACAGAAATTAGCGAGTTTGCCCTGTCGCTCACCGCCATTGCAGTCGCGGTGGTGGTGGCCTCCAAAGAGATCATCCTATGCTTTACCGGCTCAATTCAACGCGCCAGCTCACGATCATTTCGTATCGGTGATTGGATTGAGGTCGGTAACTCTCGTGGCGAAGTGATCGAGCACAACTTAATGGCCACCAAAATTCAAGAGATTGATACCCACCATGGTCACTATTGCTATACCGGTAAAACAGCGACCTTACCGAATAGTCTGTTTTTCTCTACCACAGTGAAAAACCTGAACTTTATGAAGCGCTATGTCTATCACCATTTTCACTTGGTGATCCGGGGCGATATAAATTTATATCCCCATATTCCGGCGCTGCTGGCACGCATCGACGATCATAGTGAGGATTTTCTCGATATCGCTCGACGTTATAACCATGTGATTGAACGTCATGCGGGGGTGGATTTGCCTGGGCCTGAGCCTCATGTCTATTTGTCTCATACCGATACTGGAGAGCAACATGTCCACGTCCGCCTGTTCTGTCCGACCGAACGCGCCGCCGAACTCGAACAATTAATACGGGAAGACATTATGACGCTTTATTGCGAAAAGCTGCTCCCCGCAGCAGACGGCAAACTGAGCGAAAAAACCGAGTTGACAGCGGCCGAAACGACCGCGCCTTCAACACCCGCTTGAGAGAATAAAGCGCTCGTGAGGATCACGCGCGCTATCAAGCGATCAACTGAGTGACGACGCATCACGTCCAAGTAAAACTCACAGTAAAAACAACGTCCCTAAGCCCAAGAAAGCGACAAAGCCGACGATGTCCGTCACTGTGGTTAAAATCACTGAGCCTGACAGTGCCGGATCAATCTTCAGCTTCTCTAATAACACTGGCACAAAAATCCCCGCCAATGCCGCACTGATGATATTGGCGACAATCGCGGCACCGATAACCGCACCAAGTCCCCAGCTTTCAAACCAGTAACCCGCAATGGCACCAATCACAAGCGCCCAAAGCACACCATTAAGCAGCCCCACTTTAAATTCCTTGCTCAAAAGAGGCTTTAGGTTAGCTTTAGAGATTTGCCCGAGCGCGAGGCCTCGCACGATCAGCGTCAAGGTTTGACTACCGGCGATCCCCCCCATAGAAGCGACCACGGGCATGAGTACCGCCAGCGCGACAACCTGCTGCAACGTTGCTTCAAATAGACCGATAAACCATGACGCGAGAAAGGCTGTCATCAGGTTCACCCCAAGCCATAACGCACGGTTGCGCGCACTTTTCATTACCGGGGAGAATAAATCTTCATCTTCATCCAAGCCCGCGGTGGCCATAATTTGCGCTTCTGCCCGTTCCGCTTGCATCTCATAAGCCGTGCCCAAATCAAGTCGCCCAATCAACATATTACCGTCATCCAGCACGGGCAGTGCGATTTCTTCACTGCTCGCGACTTTGTCAGCGCTGGTATAAATATCATCACGTGCGTTCAAGCTGGGGAACTGTTCACGGACCAGCTCACTGATTTTTAGCACCCCGTCCGCGCCGAACAGCTTATGAATAGGGACAGCCCCGACCCAGATGCCTCGACTGTCGACAACGAAGACATGATCACAATATTTGGGCATCACACGGCGCAGTAAACGCAGTACCACATTGACTTTTGTTTTGGCGGGCACCACTAAGGGTTGATGATCACACCAATGCCCCACTTGGTTATCCGCATACTGTTGTGCCGAGGCATAGCGTTGCTTTTGCTCCGAGTCCATACGACCGAGCGCTTCTTCTAGCAGCGGTTCGGTCAACACATCTTGCAACTCCAACAAGGTGTCCGCGTCGAGATCAGCAAAAAGCGTATGGAGTTGTGCCTCATCAACGGCACGGATCACCGCCTCACCGGCGTCATCACGCATTTCCGCCAACACTGGCAGTTGTAACGAGGGAGAGAGTTGTTCCCAAAAGCCCACACGATCGTTGACGGGCAAGGCTTCCAACAACAGAGCGAGGCTATCCACACCGTGTGCTTGCTCTATCTCTTGTATCGTCTCGGGCGCATCTTGATCGACTTTTGATAGCAAATCGTCAATCACTTCTTGTCTATCACTCGTTTGCATGGTATTTCCTTCTCAACGGTCATCATGTGCACAGCAGTCCAGCGAACCGCCCCCGGCAGGGGCCCTCAGCTGTCTCCTATATGCGATGCTAGTGCCGTTTCCAGTGTGCGATGGTTATCACATATCATCGCCGATTTTTCAGATTCTTACCAAGAATAACCGCTATCACTTCTATGGTGAAAGCAAGGCAGAGCACTAACGAGTAATGATAACAATGCCGGTTCAATCAACGGAAAAAGTGTGTGTAGGTTGGCGTGAGTGGATTAGCCTCCCCGACCTCAATATTGCGCGTATAAAAGCCAAAATTGATACGGGCGCGCGGACTTCATGCTTACATACCTTCAAAATCGAAGAGTTTGAGAAAGGAGACGTCACCTGGGTTCGTTTTTGGATCCATCCTCACCAAGGCGATGACGAGCATGTGATTCAAGCAGAAGCGCCCGTGCTTGCGCGTCGCGTCGTGCGCGACTCTGGCGGGCATGAGCAACTTCGCTATGTCATTCAGACCACACTTAAAGCCGGTGAACTGTGTTATCCCATAGAGATGACACTCACCGCACGCGATAACATGCGCTTTCGTATGCTGTTAGGTCGTACCGCGATGACGGGAAACGTCATTGTCGATCCTATGCATTCATTTCTGCTTGGCAAATAGGAGCCCTAACCATAATGAAAATCGGTATCCTTTCCCGGAATAAAAACCTCTATTCCACTCGGCGCCTGATTGAAGCGTGCGAACAACGTGGCCATGAGTATAAAATTATTGACGCACTACGCTGTTATATGAGCATTAACTCGACACAACCGTCGATTCATCTCGCTGGCGAGGAGTTAGAGGGGTTTGACGCCATCATTCCGCGTATCGGCTCCTCAGTCACCTTTTATGGCTGTGCCGTATTGCGCCAGTTTGAAATGATGGGGGTTTTTCCTGTTAATGAGTCTGTGGCCATCACCCGCTCTAGAGACAAGCTAAGGTCAATGCAATTGCTGTCGCGCAAAGGCATAGGTATGCCGCATACTGGGTTTGCCAGCAAGCCGGGTGATGTGGGTGATTTGCTGGAAATGGTGGGCGGTGTCCCTGTGGTCGTCAAGCTGCTGGAAGGCACCCAAGGCATTGGTGTCGTCCTCGCCGAAACCAAAAAAGCAGCTGAAAGTGTGATTGAAGCCTTTATGGGCTTAAAAGCCGATATTTTAGTGCAGGAGTACATTAAAGAATCCAGCGGTGCTGATATTCGCTGCTTTGTGATTGGTGACAAGGTGATTGCGGCAATGAAACGTCAAGCCCAGCCAGGCGAGTTTCGCTCTAATTTACACCGCGGAGGCTCAGCATCCTTGGTTCGGCTCACGCCCGCAGAGCGACGTACAGCCATCGCAGCGGCCAAAGCTATGGGGCTCAATGTCGCCGGGGTTGATCTGCTGCGCTCAGAACGTGGCCCGCTTGTCATGGAAGTTAACTCCTCTCCAGGGCTAGAAGGCATTGAAAACGCGACCGGAAAAGATGTTGCTGGCATGGTCGTGGAATATATCGAAAAGAACGCTTACTCAAAAAGGACACGCACTCGTGGGAAGGGCTAAAAAAAACAAGGCCATCGAAATCGGTGGCGAGACCGTTAACCCAGGTGATCGTCTCAGCCTAGAGCTGGAAATCGCCAAGCTTTATACCCACGCACCGCTCAACGTGAGTATCGAGATCCTTAACGGCAAATTATCGGGCCCCACACTGTTAATATGTGCGGCGATTCACGGCGATGAGCTCAATGGTATCGAAATTGTTCGCCAAATCATGGCCAGAACCGATACAAAAAAATTGCGCGGAACCATAATTGCCATTCCCGTTGTGAACGTGTTTGGGTTTATTCATAAATCTCGCTATCTACCAGATAGGCGAGACTTGAATCGCTCTTTTCCAGGTTCAGAACGTGGCTCTATTGCCGGGCGCATGGCGTATCAGCTTTTTAATGAAGTGATCAGTCAATGCACCCACGTGATCGATCTCCATACCGCCGCCATCCACCGCACCAATCTACCGCAGATCAGAGTCAACCTGGAGAATCAAGAGGCGGCGGCGATGGCGACTGCATTTTCCGCCCCTGTGGTTGTCGACGCCGCATTAAGAGACGGATCCTTACGCGCAGAGGCAGAAGCGATTGGCATTCCGGTGATCACCTATGAGGCCGGCGAAGCACTACGCTTTGAGCCTTACGCCATTAACGCAGGTGTTAGGGGGATCATACGCGTGATGCGGCACTTAGGCATGCTGCGTCAATCGCGGCGGAAATTACCGTACAAACCTGTCACAGCCAGAACAAGCCGTTGGGTACGTGCCGATGCAGATGGCATATTCCGCAGCCATATTGCCCTGGGTGAGATGGTCTCCAAGCAACAAGTCATCGGTATCATTTCTGATCCAGCAGGCAGTCAAGAGGTCGAGGTCATCGCTCCCCAGAGCGGCATCCTCATTGGGCAGCAAACACTGCCCGTGGTCAATGAAGGTGACGCTATCTTTCATATTGCTTTTTTCTCACAGTCTGATGATTTGATTGAACAACACTTGGAAGGTTATCGAGATCAAGTCAAAGACGACCAAGATGATGAGCTAAAATGGGGAATTGGCACCCTATCAACATGATCGCGTCACGAGAAACAAACCGTACTACTTGCATCGAGCCATAAGATTCATAACACTACGCGTTTTGTAGCACGGGCAGCCGCCCGTTCAATAAGAGGAACGACATCATGCTGACATGGCAAGACATCGTCGCTCGAAGTGAAAACGGTAATCTCACGCCGCCGTCGCGGGTTGAGAAAACAGACCAAGAGTGGCAAGCACAGCTCAGTGAAGAGACCTTTCGTGTTACCCGCCAAAAAGGCACAGAGCGCGCGTTTAGCTCAGGGATGTGCACGCTCTTTGAACCAGGGCGTTATGGATGTACATGCTGCGGCACCTTGCTGTTTGATGCGCATGAAAAGTTTGATTCGGGGACAGGCTGGCCGTCGTTTACGCAACCTGCGCAAGATGATGCCATCGCCTATCATAAAGATGGCAGCCACGGAATGACGCGAATTGAAACCACCTGTGCCACCTGTGACGCTCACCTTGGCCATGTATTCCCAGATGGCCCCGAGCCATCTGGCTTACGCTTTTGTATGAACGCCGTCGCGTTGAAAAAGCTCGATTAACCGTACCTTCCCCACTAAAAAAGCAGAGTCCAACCGCGGCTCTGCTACACTTAGCCATAAGCGAACTGCCACTATCAACCACTTTTCCATCCTATTGCATCGCACGACGCAGAGGTGACATGCTACTGGGGAGTTCTTTACCTGCCGCTCGCCACATATTGTTGTGGAGCCTCATTTACGGGGCGATCGTCTGGCTGGATATGCGTTATTTATCCGCAATACTCGATATCAATACGGTCACCTTACTCAATATTTCCAGTGGCCTAGCAGTGGTATTGTTCCGGCATCTAGGGCTGGGTTTACTGCTCCCTCTTATCTTGGCCGGTTCGTTGGGTCATGGCCTGGCGGCGGTTACGCGGATCGAATCGCTGCATCTCGCTACTGGCCTGTTTTTTGGTATATTTCTGACCCTCACCTCCGCATTATCCGCTTGGCTATGGCAGAAATACTATCCACATTGCCTGGATACCGTGCGGGCTCTTTTTCGATTTGTGCTCGTCGGATGCCTGTTACCCGCGATAGCAATGATGGCCATTGTCGCCATTCCTCTTTATATCGATGAGCAGTTAGTTCATGGGCGCCTACAATTCTTAACCATTGAATTTACCATGACTTACACCACATCAACGCTACTCTGGGTAAGCTTGTACACGGCTTGGCAAAGGCAGGGGTTTGACTGGCCAACACTCCGTTGGCAAAACGTAGCCTACGTCGCTGCCATTATGGCACTGACACTCATCAGCTTTTCCGTGTTTCCAGGCGCTATTTATATTGAGCTTGCTTTGCTGATTTATATCGCGTTCTCCGGCCATTGGCGTACGCTACTGGTTGGCCTTTGTGGCTTAATCATCGTGTCTATCTTAAGGGTACCATTCGATATGGGGGCATTCGCGATCCCTGACCTCTATGACGGCGTGTTAGCACTGCTTATTTTTATCTTCACCACCGTACTGGCCAGCATCAGTATTTCTATCCAAGTGATGGAATATAAAAATGCCGTTGCGGCAAGAGACAGCTGGCAACGAAAAGCCAGCCTGGATCCACTGACTGGCACCGTTAATCGCTACGGCCTATTGCCTGAATTAGCGATTGAATACGAACGATCTCGGCGAACGCGATACACCTATACGGTCGCCGTCATCGATGTCGATAACTTTAAGCAATTTAACGATACATACGGTCACTCCGCCGGCGATCGCGTCTTGCAAGATGTTGCTGCTGAGATAACACGCGCCGTTCGCCAAACCGACTTGGTGGCTCGATATGGAGGGGAAGAATTTGTGATTATCTTTCGCAATACTGACAGCCACGATGCGTACTACGTGGCCGAGCGTATTCGCCAACGTATTGCGACGAATACCTCACAGTTTGATAACCAATCGCTCACCTATACGGTCAGCTGTGGCTTATCCGAAAGCTGCCCAAACGATAGCCATCCTGAGCAGGTATTTGATCGCGCTGATGATCACCTATATACCGCCAAAAGCCTTGGGCGCAATCGTGTGGTGGTTGCGCCCAAGGAGGACCCGTGAAGCGCATTACTCGGCGATGCCGCCTTTAGTGAGCTTGGTTGGATCAAGAAGCTGCGAAAGCTTCTCTCGACCCAGATCGGTTTCTTCTTCGGCAACGTCGAGAATCGGGCGTCCTTGTTGATACGCTTTTTTAGCGATTTCAGCCGCTTTCAAGTACCCAACAACAGGGTTGAGGGCGGTGACCAAGATAGGGTTACGAGACAACGCAGCTTGCAGGTTATCTTCTCTCACTTTAAAGCTGCGAATCGCTTTATCGGCAAGCAGTCGGCTTGCGCCAGCGAGCAAGTTGATACTTTGCAACACATTCGCGGCAATCACTGGCAGCATCACGTTCAGCTCAAAATTCCCCGACTGACCCGCCACCGTCACCGTGGTGTCATTGCCCATCACCTGCGCGGACACCATCGCCGCCGACTCGGGAATAACGGGGTTGACTTTGCCTGGCATAATTGACGAGCCTGGTTGCAACCCTTCCAGCTCGATCTCACCGAGTCCCGCAAGTGGCCCCGAGTTCATCCAGCGCAAATCATTGCTTAGTTTCATGGTTGCCACCGCGGTGGTTTTTAATTGACTATGAAGGGCCACCAGCGCATCTTGGCTGCCAATGGCAAAGAATGGGTTCTCACTGGCCGTAAAACCCGTCTTGCTCAGCGCGGCTACCGCTTCGGCAAAACGCTCAGCAAACAATGGGTGAGCATTGATCCCTGTGCCGACCGCTGTCCCTCCCTGCGCCAACGCGCGTACCGGCGACAAACTCTGGGTAATTTGTACCATGGCATGTTCAATTTGCTGCGACCAGGCATCCAGTTCTTGCGCCATGGTGACTGGCATGGCGTCCATTAAATGGGTACGCCCGGTTTTGACAATATCGCCAACGGACTGTTTCTTTTCTTGCAAGGCATCACGCAAATGAGCGAGTGCAGGCAGCAGTTTTTGCTCGCAGCCTAACGTGGTACTGATCTGAATTGCCGTTGGCACGGCGTCATTGCTGCTTTGGCTCATGTTGACATGATCGTTGGGGCTAACCATCTCACCGGATTTCTCTGAGGCTAAGGTAGCAAGTACCTCGTTCATATTCATATTCGAACTGGTGCCCGACCCGGTTTGAAACACATCAACAGGAAACTGATCCAAGTGATTACCCGCCATGATTTCTTGTGCGCTCTCACAAATGGCGTCGGCAATCTTACGCTCTAACAACCCGAGTGACTCATTTGCCTGTGCCGCCCCGTATTTCACCATCGCCAGCGCACGAATAAAGTCCGCCGGCATCGTCTGATCGCTGACCGCAAAGTTATTCACCGCACGCTGCGTTTGTGCTTGATACAAAGCCTGCTCAGGCACTTCCACGTCACCCATGCTGTCTTTTTCAATACGTGTTTTCGCCATGATCACATCCTTTTATTTCGCCATGCCGTTTCGATAATGGTTATCATTAACACATTAAAGTAGCTAAATGAAGTCAGTGACTTCATCGGTCGATAAAAAATCCGTGCCTCTTCGTCGTGCATCTCCTAGTATGGCGTCACTGTCACCCATAACGAGCAATACCATGCAAGACGAAACCAGTACCAGTATCACTAATTTGATTGAAGTGGTTGAGAACCAGATTGCCGACCAAGAGCCTAAAAAGGTAGCAGAAACCTTGATGCGCCTACGTATGACCGGCTATTCACGCGATGAAGCTATCGAGTACATTGCCTGTGCGTTAATGGTTGAGATCTACGACGTCAGCAATCACAACGGACAATTTACCCTGTCCCGCTATGAAGCCAACTTAGATACCCTGCCAGACATGCCATGGGCCGATGAGATTAATTTGGATATCGGTGAGTAACGCCTTCAGTTAAGCAATTACCCTAAAAGCCGCTCAGCGCGGCTTTAATTTTTAGAGTGGATAGACTTTCTCAAACTCTTCAAGCACCACATCCGAGTGCTCATCAAAATGCAGGCCGTGTGTTTTGGCGTATTGGGAGAAGTATCCCCAATGCGCTTCGTGCCAACACTGGTAAGAACCATCTCCCTCCCCTTCTCGTGCCGCAAATTCGGCGCTGACTTGGTTAAATGGGCAATAACTCACTTTAGTGGTTTTCACAATACAAACGGGCCGTTGGTGACCATTTAGCACAATTTTGTATTGGCCTTTCTGCGGGGCCACCGCATGTTTCTCTTCCAAAGAACTGCGCAACCGGCAGTGCGCTTTCTTTTTATTCAAACTCACCAAGGTCGCGACTTCATTGGCTCTCACCGTATGATGGCTTAAGGTGTCGACCACCACGTGCTCATCGGCTGGCCGTTGGTCCGAGGGAAGGGTCGCAAGATATTGATGCCAAAAGGCGTTTTGTTCTTCAGTCATGGGTCTCGCCTTGATTCTTATTGGTTTCTTTTTAAATGATTTCTTTATGAACAGTTTCTTGGACAACACTAACAACGTTGATCATAACGTGCAGACGCGCATTCGCCTATGCGCTGGCTAACGTTTCTAAGTTGCTTTGTGAATAAATTACACTTAAACATCAATCAAAGCCAATTTAAACCCAAAAAAAGCGGCCCTTTTGGCCGCTTGAGAGAATCATTCACCTTAATCGCTAATAAATGGCAATAAGGCTTGGTGTAGCCGATCAATTTCATCAACCGTGTTGTAATGCATCATACCGATGCGGATCACACCGCCCTTGTCTAAAACATCAAGCTGTTCACACAAGCCTTGCGCATAAAAGTGGCCGTTCCAGACACAAAAATTTTGCGCGCCGAGTGCTTGCGCAACCTCAGCTGGCTCGACCCCCTCTATACGCATCGCAAAGGTAGGGGTACGTTTATCGAGCAGATGATTGTCAGTAATACCATAGATACGTACTTTGGGATAAGCGCGCATCAACTGAAGAAAATGAGCAGACAGGGCCCGCTCATGTGCTTGATACTGCGCATAGCTTGCCGCTAGTCTTTCTCGTAGTGAAGACGTTGGGTCGCCCCATTGTGCAAGATACTCAACCGCGGCAATAAAGCCCGCAATGGCTTCAAAGCTTTGCGTGCCCGTTTCGAACCGGCCGGGGCCTTGATTAGTCGCAGGTTCTACTTTGTACGGTTTTAATGTCTGTACCCACTCAGGCGCGACATACACGAAACCAACATGGGGCCCAAAAAACTTATACGCCGAACAAGCAAGAAAGTCGCATCCGAGCGCTTGTACATCCACCAAGCGATGGGGCGCGTAATGCACCGCATCGACATACACTTTGGCGCCCACTTTTTTCGCCATCTCGACCACTTTTGCCACATCGACCAAACTGCCTGTGGTGTTTGAGGCGAGTGTCACCGCAACCAACTTGGTTTTATCGGTCATTAGGCTGGCAAGATGTGCCATATCGATAGAATACGTCGACTCGTCAACACGTACTTGTTTCACCGTCGCACCCTTATCGTGCGCCGCTTGCTGCCAGCTAGACACGTTTGAATAGTGGTCTAACGCGGAGACAATCACCTCGTCCCCCGCCTGCCAGTCGCGACTGATTGCGCGGCTCAACGAGAAAGTCAAGGTGGTCATATTAGGCCCGAATACCATGCTTTCTGACGATGAGGCATTCACAAAGGCGGCCGCCACATCCCGTGCCCGCTGCATCAGCTCGGTGGTATAACGACCAGAGAAAAACTGGCCACCAAGGTTGGCGTTGTAGTGCCCTAAATAATCCACCATGGCATCAAGCACCGCACTCGGCACTTGCGCGCCGCCCGGACCATCAAAAAATGCAACGGGTTGACCGTTAATCAATTGCGCAAGCGCGGGAAAGTGTCCCCGAACAGCATAAGGTGAAAAGCCTGCTGGTGTCATCGTTACTTCCTTGTTGCTGTGAGTACAAATACATCCATCGTGCCCGGTTTCTGGTTATCCACGGGCGTAATTGGCTCAGCGTAATGCCACAGTGTACGGTCATCAAGTGCTGCCATTTGTCCCGGTGCCAGCGGCAAACTAAACAGCGGGGCGCTTGTTTTGTGACTAAATACCTGAAAGTCACCGCCATCAATATTATCGCGGCCAATGCTCACAATGGCGATATGATCGAAGCCATCTTGGTGAACCCCCTCTGGGGCGACTTGTACCGACTGATCATCCGCCTGAATACGAATTTGGTGGATTTCAATATCGTTACCGTCGCTTAACTGATACATATCGCGGAAAGTGCGACACATGGCATGAAAACCAGGCTTTTGCACGGTTTCTGATTCAATATCTTCAAATGTCCTCGCCACATCGCCTTGGAACTCGTTGATATCCGAGGTTTGCATAAACGGCCGTGGTGGTAGTTTTTCGACACCTTCATTGAAAACATGAACCACCGAGTAACGACGAAGTCGATAGCCGCCGTCTGCATGTGAAGTGCCAGGGAGATTATCAAACGAGGGTTGAAGCTGCTTGATGTCGTTATCATCCAGTTGATTGAGCTGCATGAGTAGTGAAGACGTAGTCATGGCGTTCTCCTTTTATCCGTACCGAAGCACGCATTGATGCCAGGGCCATTGCCAAGCACAATATTAACAAATGCGTTACATGTTATGTTTAACTAAATCCCCTACCATTTCCAGTTTCGACCCTAGATTTGTCGACTTTAAAACCATCAATCAGAATGATTACCTACTAATAACCCTTAAGCCATTGAAAACCTCCAAGCCAAAAGTTAACAATTAGTAAACATTAGCATTAACCACCAATTAAAAGGCAATGATCAATATTTTAAGTCGCACTCTCGGCAGTTTACTGTCACGAAAAGTTGCCATATCCGATAAAACAGGATCTTATAGATAACGTTTTCGCGTGATTGCGACGGTCTATATCCGTTTTATCGCAAACGTCTAAACACATAATTCGCGCTATACTGATGAGATAGGCTCTGCAACGAGGGGAAATAATATGGCACGTCTTGCCATTCGGTGTTCATGTGGGCAAATGACAGACGAGATCATTGATGCACAGCAAAGCCAACGTTGTGTGTGCTTTTGCAGTGATTGCCAGGCCTATGCGCAAACACTGGGCTACCATACTGAACTCGAGCCAGGCGGCGGCACAGAAGTGCTACAAATTACGCCATCGCAGCTCCGCATTTATCGCGGCCGAGACCAATTAACCTGTTTGAGACTGAGCGAACGAGGTCTATACCGCTGGTATACCCATTGTTGTCAAACGCCTATCGCCAATACCATTCATGCCGATATTCCTTTTGTTGGCGTGGTGAGCGCTTGCTATCAGATTGAAGGCGATAATGAAGAAGAAATCGGCCCAGTTCGCTGGTATGTGCAAGGACAAGATGCTCGCTCAACGCCTACAGCAAACAAGGTTCACGCAAGATTTCCATTGCGCCTGATGGTTATCACTGCCGTAAAGGGCTTGTGGGCACGGCTACTGGGTAAACATCGTCCGAATGTCTTTTTTGACCGTGAAGGGCGTCCGCGTGGCCTGATTCATCATGTGGAGCAATCAGCCCCCTCATCGAGAAGGAAACAGCCTCTGCCGTGACAAGATAAGGTAAGACCGATGGGAGTGATAGGTTGTAGCGTGATAACAACGCTTTAACTTCATCATCAGCCCATTTACAATAGAGCTGTAAAATCAAGCAATCCCCCGAGCGAGGCGACAGCCTTCCAGGCAAAGTCGCCTCTCTTATTCACAATAACGGACAAGGGGAGGCATCCGTGAGCAACCCATCTCAACACCCAGATAGTTTCAACACCCGACGTACTCTACATGTCAACGGTGAAACCTACGACTACTACCGCCTGGACGCACTGTCCGATAATTTCGAGATCAGTCGTTTACCCTACTGCTTAAAAGTGCTGCTAGAGAACTTGCTACGTAAAGAAGATGGCAAGAATGTCTCCGCAGACGACATTCGTACGCTTTGCCAATGGCAAGCCGATAAAGCTGGGCAAGATCAGGTAAACTTCACGCCTGCTCGTGTCGTGCTTCAAGACTTCACTGGCGTACCTGCGGTGGTTGATTTAGCGGCGATGCGTGCCGCCATGCGCGAATTGAAAGGAGATCCAGCCAAAATCAACCCGCTTGGTGCGGTTGATCTTGTTATCGACCACTCGGTCATGGTGGATGACTACGGCAACCCTGATTCCTTGCAGAAAAACACTGAGATTGAGTTTGAGCGTAACAGCGAGCGCTACCAGTTTTTGCGCTGGGGTCAGCAAGCCTTCTCTAACTTCCGTGTGGTGCCACCTGGCACTGGGATTGTGCACCAAGTAAACCTTGAGTATTTAGCCCCGGGTGTATTAGTGGAAGAGCAAGGCGGCAACAAGTTAGCCATGCCAGATACCCTGGTAGGTACAGACTCACATACCACCATGATCAACGGTTTAGGCGTGCTCGGTTGGGGCGTGGGGGGGATCGAAGCAGAAGCGGCGATGCTCGGCCAGCCTATCACCATGCTGATCCCAGAAGTGGTTGGTTTTGAGCTAAAAGGTGAGCTGCCTGCTTCCGCTACCGCCACTGATTTAGTACTCACCGTCACCCAGATGCTACGTGAACGCGGTGTGGTGGGTAAATTTGTTGAGTTTTATGGCCCCGGGCTCGCCAAATTACCGCTGGCTGACCGTGCGACCATTGCCAATATGGCGCCCGAGTATGGTGCAACCTGTGGCATCTTCCCGATTGATAATGAAACCCTCAACTATATGCGCCTGACAGGCCGCACTGATGAGCAAATCACACTGGTCGAAACCTACGCCAAAGCACAAGGTCTGTGGCGTGATGACGACGCACCCGTTGCCGATTACAGTGACACGCTCCATCTCGACCTCGGCGATGTGGTACCAAGTCTTGCTGGCCCCAAACGCCCACAGGACAGAATTGCATTAACCGACGCCAAAGCCCAGTTCGATCAGCTGTTGGAAAAAGAGCAAGCGGCAGCAAATAACCTGATCGCCAGTTTTGCCAGTGAAGGCGGACAAACCGCGGTCGATAATCCTAGCCTTCGCGAACAAGGTAAAGTGGAGGTCGAATACAAAGGGGAAACATTCAACCTTGAGCACGGCGCGGTTGTGATTGCGGCGATCACCTCCTGCACCAACACCTCGAACCCGGCCGTATTGGTGGCTGCAGGGTTGGTGGCACAAAAAGCACGTGAGCGAGGCTTAAACACCAAGCCTTGGGTGAAAACCTCTCTCGCACCTGGTTCTCAGGTGGTGCCTGCCTATCTAGAAAATGTTGGCCTACTTGAACCACTTGCCGAACTTGGCTTTAACATTGTTGGCTTTGGCTGTACCACCTGTATTGGTAACTCAGGGCCGCTACCTGAGCCTATCACTGAAGCCATTCGCTCGGCGGATCTGCTTGCGACCAGCGTGCTTTCCGGTAACCGCAACTTTGAAGGCCGTATTCACCAAGATGTGAAAGCCAACTATCTCTCCTCACCCCCGTTAGTGGTGGCCTACGCACTGGCGGGTAATATGAATGTCGATGTCCTTAAGGAGCCATTAGGACAAGATGAAAACGGTAAGCCTGTTTACCTCAAAGACATTTGGCCCACCCCGCAGGAAGTGGCGCAAACTATCCAATCCGCAATGACGGAAGGGCTGTACCAAGACAAATACGCGGATGTGTTTGCCGGCACAGACGCATGGCGTAAACTGCCGGTGCCTGAAGATGAGATTTATTCATGGCCTGACTCCACTTACGTTAAAAAACCAACCTACTTTGACGGCATGACCATGGCACTGCCGGAAATGAAACCGATTAAAGGCGCACGCTGTGTGGTCAAAGTCGGTGATTCGATCACGACCGACCACATCTCACCCGCCGGCGCAATTAAGCCAGATAGTCCAGCGGGCGAGTATTTGAAATCTAAAGGCGTTGAGCCAAAAGATTTCAACAGCTACGGCTCACGTCGAGGCAACCACGAGGTGATGGTACGTGGCACCTTTGCCAACGTGCGCTTGAAAAACCAAATGGCGCCGGGCACCGAGGGCGGTATGACTACCTATTTGCCCACCAATGAGCAAATGAGTATCTATGAAGCGGCCCAACGCTATCAAAAAGATGATACGCCATTAGTCGTGCTTGCGGGTAAAGAGTACGGGACAGGGTCGAGCCGTGACTGGGCCGCCAAGGGTACCAACTTGCTGGGTATCAAAGCCGTCATTGCTGAAAGCTTCGAGCGTATTCACCGCTCTAACTTAGTGGGCTTTGGCGTGTTGCCACTGCAATTTAAAGAGGGTGATTCCGTCGAATCACTTGGATTGGATGGGACAGAAGTGTTCGACTTTGACGAGATCAAGGGCGAACCCTCTACCCTCAAGGTACGTGCGGTTCGGGATGATAAAACCATGGAGTTTGACGTCAACGTCCGCATCGATACTGCCGTTGAATGGGATTACTACCGCCATGGCGGCATTCTCCACTACGTGCTGCGCCAACTCGCTAGCTAATACTGGTACCAATACCAAAAAGGCCCCGCGGGGCCTTTTTTATTGCGTCGCCATCATGGTTTCAAACGCGTCGATCACCTGCTGAGTGTCAATGGCGGCCATCACATGATCACCTTTCACCCGCGTGCTCCATGCTAGCTGATCAACGGGCTTGCCATGTTGCTGTTCAGCAAAGGTTTCATAAACACTGACCACATCCGCGAGATTGTTATAAGGGCCGGTGCGCTTCGGGTTGCTATGGCCATAAAGACCTAAGACGGGTGTGCCTTGTGTGGTTGCCATGTGCGCGGGGCCGGAGTCGGGGGCCAGCACCGCATCGGCGCACGCGAGCACCGCAGCCAATTGTTTGAGACTGGTTTGTCCCACCAAGTTCATCACCGGCACGTTGGCGTCGGCAATAATGCGCGCGGCCAGCGTTTTTTCACGCTCGGCCGGTGAACCACACAGGGCCACCTGATACCCTTTACCGACCACGTAGTCGGCGAATTCAGCGTAGCGCTCTGGCAGCCAGTTGCGCTCATCTTTACTCGCGGCAGGACTGATCACGACAGTAGGCTTGTCACCCAGTTGCGCGTTGGCAAAGGCATGATCGTCTTCAGAAAGTGGTAGTTGCCACTGCGGCGGCGTAACCGGCACGCCCAAATATTGAGTAAAGGCGAAAAAGCTATCTAACACATGGCACGATTGGGTATCGGGGATCCGTTTATTGGTAAACAGCCACTGCCCCTCTTTCGCTCGGTGACGATGAAACCCCACGCGATGGTGCGCGCCGATCCCCACAGTCAATAAGCTAGCGCGTAAAGCAAGCTGCATATGCACTAGCGCATCAAACCGGCGCCCTTTCAGCTGCTGCCAGACGTGACGCATGCCTGCCAAGCCTGCCTTTTTGTCAAACACCACCAGCTCCACTCCTTCAAGCCCGGCTAAAAGCTGTGCTTCGACTTTACCAACCACCCAAGTGATCTGCGTCTGTGGCCAATGGCGCTGCACGGCTTGAATCGCTGCCACCGCATGGCAAACATCGCCAATCGCAGACAGGCGTAAAAAACACAGGGAGCGTGGGGCGTGAGTAAACAGAGGCATAACAAATTCCAATTAAGTTATCGCGCCGATTATGCAGTTGGCTCGGTTAAATGTAAAATGCCAGCCTATCGATCAAATTGTTACGAGAATGTATTTATGGGCGCTAATACATCCCCCTCAGAAAAGCCGCGAGGGATCATACGTATCATTAAAGCCACCGGCTATTCTTGGGCTGGATTAAAAGCGGCATATCACCATGAAGCGGCGATCCGCCAAGAAGTTGTATTATTGGCTGCGGCGCTAGTCGTATTACTCTGGCTGCAATTACCGCTGACGGAATCCTTGATGATGTTCGGCGTCATTGTGTTAGTGATTATCGTCGAATTACTTAACTCCGCCATTGAAGCCGTGGTCGACAGAGTGGGTGAAGAGCGTCATGAGCTAAGTGGCAGAGCCAAAGATATTGGTTCTGCGGCGGTATTTGTCAGTTTGCTTTTGGCGGGTGTAGTCTGGCTTGCCACCCTTTGGCATCACTTCGGCAGGCCACTTATTCAGTCATACACCTAAATACACAACCCGGCAACGCGCCCAATACGTTGCCGATTGATTCACTCAACTGTGATGAGAAACCATGTCTTTTAAATCGCGACTTCAAACACATAGCTGGTTTATTGCCATTAACGCCCTTGTATTGATGGCAATAGCCAGCCGCTATTTTGCGTTTCTACCGAGTTTTCCCACTGAGCCACTTGGCATCACCTTTATCGTGGTCAGTATCTTTAGCCAAATGGCCTTACTCGCCGCCATTGTTGGCTTGGTGACACTTCCACTTTTACTCCTGCCAACCAAGTTGCGCCAACCATTGCTCGCCTTGATTGCCTCGGTGGGTGTGATCACGCTTTTCATTGATACCATCGTGTTTGCCCAATACCGATTCCATATTAATGCTATGGTGCTGGATCTGATCCTCGCCGGACAGATCGTTAGCTTCCCGCTCATTACTTGGCTGATGGTGATCGGGGGCGTGATTGCCTGCCTCGCGGCGCAATGGGGATTGCTCACTGGGTTGTCGCGGACACGTTTTTCCCAGCAGCGCAAAGTCGGCAAAAAATTCGCGCTGCTCACGTTTCTTACCTTGCTCGCCACCCACGGGATTCATATTTGGGCCGCGGCCTACGCGTACCAACCCGTGACAACGGTGAAACGTTATTTGCCACTTTTCTATCCAGCCACCGCCAACAGTATGATGCGCAAAAACGGCTGGATTGATGAACAAGCTCTAGCGCGCCAAAAAGCCATGGATGTGGATCGCGAAGCCGACCTTAACTACCCTCTTTCCCCGCTGAGTACGACGGAGGTTGAGCAGCCGGTGAATATCATGTTTTTGGTGGTTGACTCATGGCGCGCAGATACCTTCAATGCCGACAACACGCCCAACCTTTGGGCACTGGCGCAAGATGGCCGTACCTATTCACATCATCTCGCGACAGGGAACGCCACTCGAACCGGCATTTTTGGCCTGTTTTATGGCATGCCTGGCACCTATTGGCACAGCTTTCTTGCCAATCAGCAATCACCGATGCTGATGGATCGCCTACAGGCGCTCGATTATCAACTGGGTGTGTTCACCGCGACACAATTGGAAAAGCCGGAATTCAATCAAACCGTATTTGCTAAGGTGTCCGATTTACGTAACGGCTCTGAGGGCGACTCTCCCGCCGAACTAGACGCGGATCTCACCCAAGATTGGATCCGTTGGCACCAGCAGCGTGACCCCAATCGTCCCACCTTCTCGTTTTTATTTTACGATGCGCCACATGGCTATGATTTTCCTGCGGACTTTACCCCCAAATATCAGCCGATGTTGGATGAAGTTAACTACCTCAAGTTGGACAACGAGACAGATCCGACACCGTTTTTTAATCGCTACAAGACCAGCGTACGTTACGTTGATAGTTTGGTTGCCCAAGTGGTTGAAGAGCTGAAACAAAGCGGAGAGTTCAACAATACTCTGCTGGTGCTCACTGGCGATCATGGACAAGAGATGAATGACAACCAACTGAATTTTTGGGGTCACAACAGCAATTTTACTGACCCACAAATTCACGTGCCTTTCGCGATGATAGGCCCCGGCATCAATGCCAAACAAGTCGATACTGGCAAGCGGCTGACCAGCCACCAAGATGTAGCGCCCACCCTGATGAAGCATTATTTAGGCGTCACGTCCGATCCGGCCAGCTACGCGATTGGTCATGATTTGCTTGCACCCAACCCCGGGCAAGATTGGGTGTTATCGTCAAACTACAGCGGCTATGCGTTAGTCACCGACGACACCATTTTAGAAGTGGGTGCGGGAGGGCAATATCAATACATGGATAACACCAACCGACCCATAGAAAACGCATCACCTGACTTTGCGCAAATGGAAAAAGCCCTCGAGCAAATTAGCCGTTTCCGCTAGTCCACTGTTTGCGCGTGACTACCCTTCACGAGCCTCTGTTTTCCAGAGGCTCATCTTTCCGTTTTTCTTCGGACTACAGCCAGTCAAAAAACTGCACAAACGCTTGCCATTGCGCCGATGCATCCGCCAGCCTCGCCGGATAAAAACGCACGGCCTGACCGGGTCGCGTTTGCGCCAACATGCTCAAGCTGGCACGAGTTAAACAGCCAAGCTTAGGATAACCACCGAGTGTTTGCCGATCGTTGAGTAATACAATCGGCTGACCGTCAGGGGGCACTTGCACGGCCCCGAGCGCAATGCCTTCGGAGACAATACCCGGTTGCTTGCTCACGACGCTCGGTCCATTGAGCCGCACGCCCATACGATCACTGTGTTGATCGACCGTGTATTCACCATCAAAAAATGCCGTTAGCGCCTCGGAGCTAAAGCTATCAAATTGATACCCCGGTACAAGCGCCAGTGGGGTCAGGGCATTGTAGTCAGGAATAAAGCGTGTCGGCACACCGCGCACTCTTGGCAACAGCGCATGCGGTCGACAAGGCAACACATCTCCTTTGGTGAGCGCCATGCCTCCCGCCTGTTCGCCTAACCCGGAATGGAGGCCGCCGAGTTGATTGCGCATCACCGTCGCGGCACTGCCAAATGCGCCATCGACCGTCCACCCGCCACGCACCGCGAGATAGGCCCGCAAGCCACGGCGTGCGTAGCGTAAACGCAATTCATCACCCGCATTTAGCGTCAAGGTCTGCCACATTCCCACACGCTGACCATTGATACAAGGTTGCATGTCTGCGCCGGTGATGGCGATCGACATCGCGTGATCAGCACGAAAACGTGCTCGGCCCATGGTTATCTCGACAAGCGGTGTATTCGCGGGGTTATCGAGTAAATAATTCGCCCAAGCAAATGCATGGCAATCGACCGGCCCGCCTTGGCTTAAGCCAAGCTGGCCCACCCCATAGCGCCCTGTGTCTTGCACCAAACTCAATACGCCGGGATCAAGCACCGTTAATCCTGCCACCATTGACCTCCTGCCGCGCGGTAATCAGACTCTGATATCGGCTCAAAACGGACGGTATCACCTACATCAAACGACATCATGGGCGATTGACGGGGATTGAATAGCTCCTTGGGGCAGTTACCAATAATTTGCCAGCCTGCGGGTGACGCTGCCGGATACACCGCGGTTTGCTGTTGTGCAATGCCCACACTGCCGGCAGGGATCTGATGACGAGGCGTGGTATGACGTGGCATGGCTATGGTCTCATCCACCGACGCAAGAAAGGCAAAGCCGGGCGCGAAACCAATCGCACAAACGGTGTAAGTTTGTTGGCTGTGTCGCGCAATCACCTCTTGTTCACTCACGCCGGCAAACTCGGCGACCGCAGCCAGATCGGGTCCGACCGAGGGGTGATAGTACACCGGCAACGACACGTGTTTTCCGCCCACGGCGTTGTCGGTGACTCGCAATGAGTCGCCTTGATTCATCACCCAGGTTTTCAACGTTTCTGGCGAGAGTAAGCGAACATTCACTTCCACCAGAACGCTGGTGTAGGCGGGAATTAACTCAACCACACCACGGCCAAAGTGTTGCTGGATTCGCTCACACAGCGCGGATAACTGTGGAACTAAGACAAGATCGATCTTATTGCCCAACCGGATCATTACCGTGGTTTCACTGACCTGCTCAACCTTGAGTGTCATGGTGTTAAGGCCTTTCTGAGTTGTTTTATCGCCTCGACCGATTGTGGGTTATCTCCATGCACACACACCGTATCCGGCGAAAGCGAGAGCGTTTGTCCCTCGAGGGTTGTCACTGTGCCATATTGAGATAACTGCAACACTTGGGCAATCATCGCGTTGGCGTCATCTAACACAGCGCCCGGTCGACTGCGCGGCGCCAATTGTCCTGACGCCAGATAGGCTCTATCGGCAAAGGCCTCAAAAATCAGCGGTACACCGGCTTGTTGGGCAAGCTGGCGATGCGGACGGTTATCAGGCAGTGCCAGTACCATTAATGGCGTATTGGGCAGCGTATCAGCCACCGCAGCCAACACCGCCTCAAAGCAATCATTGTCCACCATCATGGTGTTATACAGCGCACCATGGGGCTTCACATAATCAAGACTCGCATTAAAGCGTGCACAGATCCCTTGTAATGCGCCGATTTGATAGCGAACGAGGTGACTAATTTGTGCTGGGGTATGATCAATATGACGACGGCCAAAGCCCTGCTTATCGGCGTAGCCGGGATGAGCACCAATACTCACATTGTGCTGTACTGCGAGTGCCACCGTGGCCGCCATTACATCAGGATCAGAGGCATGAAAACCACACGCAATATTGGCCATATCAATCCATGGCATCAGCGCGCTATCCATTCCCATTGTCCACGCACCAAAGCTTTCACCCATGTCTGCGTTTAGTTTCATCATTCCCTCGATTTCAATGACTTTGCTTTACCTTACGGCTTTTTAACCCACGGATAAACCACCACAACTCGGACTCATGATCACCCACTCCCGTAGCACTTACTATCTATAAAAGAACAAATTAAGCCTATAAAAACAGACAAAGATAGAATACTCCACTAAATCAAAGGTTATTTTTTAGAGATCAGAGGAGTGAACACATCCCTAACAAATTAATCATTAATCGTCGATTAATCAGATGTTTAACAAAAACATTCCTGTATAGATATGTAGGCACACATAATAGATTACAGGATGCATCCTAATCCATATCAAATAAAAGGGCTTTTTGCGCGGCAAACGGAAAGGATATCTTCCATACTTGAGCAAACGAGAAACCACAATTAACACAAGGTATCCGGTATGTTGAAGTTAATGCTGCGCGGAAAGCTCTTAGTGCTTGCCATCGTCCCTTTGATCTTATCCATTCTGGTGACTTTGTTTATCACTACCTATTACGAGCGTGAGCTGGTCGAAGAGAACATTGCCACTTTTCGAACCAAATTGATCGATGAGCGAAAAATGCAGCTTCGCGAAGCCACAGAAATTGCCGCGACTGTGGTAAAAAACGCACAGCAAGCGAGCGGCGATGCCACACAAAATGTCAAAGACGCACTTCGTGAAGTGACCTTTGGTAAGGCAGGCTACTTTTACATTTACGATAAACAAGGCAATAACGTATTCCATGCCTTAAAGCCAGAGCTAGAAGGCCAGTCCTTGATTAATCTTACTGATCCTAAGGGCAACAAAATTATTGTAGGCCTGCTCGACGCGGCGCAAAGTGGCGATGGCTCCTTCACCTACCTCTATCAAAAACCGGGTACCGATGAACTGATCGAAAAGATTGGCTATGCCGACATGGTTAATAACGGCCAATGGATGTTGGGAACGGGGGCCTACATTGACGATATTGAGGCGCGCGTTGCCGATTTCCGGGAAAATGCAGAAGAGGCATTAGCGGCACAAACTGCTCGAATGATCATTGCAGGTATCATTATTCTAGTTGTTACCTTTGTTGCGGTTGCCTTTGTTGCCCAACGGATGTCAACACCAGTGAAAGACATGCTGGACAACCTCAATGATATTGCCGACGGCGATGGCGATCTAACCCAACGCCTGAAAATTAAAGGCAGTGACGAAATTGCGCTGCTTGGGGATGCGTTTAATCGCTTTATCGACAAGCTGCAAACCACCATCCGCAGCGTGGTCGATGTCACGGAGAAAGTGAGCCACACCGCACGCACAATTGACGAGCAAACCCAAATGGTTGCCACGCAATTACAAACTCATGATAACGAGACCGAGCAAGTGGTCACCGCTGTTACCCAAATGAGCTCGGCTGCGCAGGAGGTGTCTCAGAACGCCACCCAAGTGGCTGATGCCACCAGTGCTGCTACTGATGATGCGCGTCACGCCCAAGAAAAAGTCCAGTTCTCGATCACCTCGATGCAAGCGCTGGTTGAGCAAATGAACACCTCCAGCAGCCATGTGGATTCTCTGAATGAGCAGTCCCATAAAATTACCGGCGTGCTTTCTGTGATTGGCGATATCGCTGAACAAACCAACTTGCTGGCACTTAACGCTGCCATTGAGGCCGCGCGTGCAGGCGAACAGGGTCGCGGGTTTGCGGTGGTCGCTGATGAGGTGAGAACTCTCGCAAGCCGCACGCAAAAGAGCACTCACGAAATTCGCGAAATGCTGGATGAGCTACAGTCATACGTTAATCAGGCTGTGGACGGAATGAAGCAAAGTAATGATACTTGCCAACAAACCTCAGAGGCATCTAACGAAATTGGTAGTGGCATTGATTCGGTAAGTAATGCCATTACCCAAATCAATGACATGACCAGCTATATTGCCTCGGCTGCGTCGGAGCAAACCACAGTGACCGAAGACATTCACCGTAATCTGGTATCGATTCGCGACATTGTGAGCCAGTTACTTAACGCCAGTAATGACTCGGCACAAGCGGCGACTGACTTGAATCAGACAGGCGAGGAGCTCAAACGACTAGTGAGCCAGTTTAAAGTCTAACCGGCAACACCAGATGAAAGAGGCGCTGGTGAGCAGCGCCTCTTTCATGTTCCGTCCGCAGACTTATCTTTCTACTTCTGGCAGTGCGCGCGCCATCAATGCACCCAGTAGACCCAACGCCGATAACACTGCAATCACTACCATTAATCCCCACTGGCTCAACCATGCCGTGACACCGCCCATGAATAAGAGCACGAAACCAATCAAGGTGTTGCTGACCGAGACATAATCGGTGCGCTGATTGCCCTCGGCCATGTTCACAATGTAGGTTTTACGCCCAAGGCGTACACCCTCGTGAGCAATGGTCAGGACAAAGTAGACGCCAGGCAGTACCCACGCCAAAGAAAAAAGCGCGGGATACCAGAGACTAATACTCACTACCACCAGCCCCAATAACGCCGTCACCACCGCAGCCATTATCATCACTTGGCGGCTGGAGCGATCGGCAAACAGCCCCCAAAAAGGAGCCGACAACAAACTTGCGATACCGCTAATCGCGACAAAGCTTGCGGTGGTAATCGCCAGCGCTTGGCTATGCTGACTGGCTAACAGTACATAATAAGGCGCAGATAGGGCCGAGCAGAGTAACAGTGAACGCGTGATCACAAAGTGGCGTAGGCGTCTATCATCCACCAATAAACGCAGTTTAGAAAGCGCATGCGTCAGCGCATTGGCACCGCCTTCAGTGGCTCCTTCGTACTCATCAACCTGACTGTAAACCGCCGCGGCAATCCACCAAAGTACTGCGCCGAACGCCAACAGCGCGCAATAAACCCACACATGTTGCTGATCAGAAACACTAAATAAACCCACACCGGCAGCAATCGTCACCGCACCCGCCAAGCTTGACGACCACCCATTCAAGCGTCCTCGTTGCGGCTTAGGAATGGTTTTCCCTAACACATCTTTGGAGGCAACTGAGCACAGGCCTCGCGCCAAACTAAATACTACCAGCAAGCCAACAATGCTCCAGCCAGCTACTTGACCGGTTAAAAGCAACGCGGCGATCGCCATTGCTAGGATACACGCCCCTTGAATGACAGAGCCCGCCACCCATGCCCACTTACGTACCGCAAATTGGCGGACATAACCGGCGATACCTAACTGAGGCACTAACGAGCCTGCCTCGCGAATAGGTACCAATAAGCCAATTAACGCTAACGGGGCGCCCACTGCAGTGAGCAGCGCTGGCAAGACAATTTTCGGGTTAGATACCGCGTCGCCAATTTTGGTGAGTCCTTGACTGACGATGATGCGGAAAAAATTGCCCGGCACTTCACGACACGCACTGCCATCAATGTCTTTACAGGCACGCGCATCTTCTTCATTAAAAAGCTTTTGGTGTAAGTCATCCGCGAGTTTGTGCACACTTGCTCCCCATCTTATTTGTTTTTTAGTCTGGCCTTATTGACAAGGCACGGCAAAATCAACGTGATAGTATTCATCATGGCGAACCCAAGACCGCCGTGTTGAAACCTGAATATATTGCTTTAAATACTGTATCCCCTACGTATCGTACTGGCGATTAATCAGCATGGTCTGCCTGCCAGCTGGGTTTCGATATCGCGTATAAGACATGCTTTGCGAGCGGATGATCTGCTGCCAAATGAGGATGAGAAAAGGTAAAGGGAGCAGCCGGTGTCATCCCGAGTTTTTTCATCACCGCTTGTGAGGGCAGATTATTCTCGGTGGTAAATGCGTAAATCGCTGGGAGCTCAACGTCCTCAAAGCCGATGGCAAGTGCTTTTTGTGCCGCTTCAGTGGCATAGCCTCGCCCCCAATATGCCGACGCTAAACGCCAACCAATTTCAACAAACGGCTGATGGCCGAGGTCGAAGGTGGGCCGGTTTAACCCCACAAAGCCAATGAATTCGCGTGTCGCCGTCAGCTCTACCGCCCAAAATCCGAACCCATTATCCGCCAGCTTGGATTGAATATGCGCCGCCATCGCATCACTTTGGGCGCGTGAGAGCACGCTGGGAAAATAGCGCATAACGCCTGGGTCTTGATTGAGTGCCGCAAAAGGGGCCAAATCGGACGCTTGCCATGCGCGTAGCGTCAGTCGCGCCGTTGAATACATCACCAATACCGTTCTTCGTTAAGGATCACACTGCACACCGCCGACCCCGTTACTGCAAATCTCTATGGCGCAAGCGCGTGAGCCAATATTCACGATAGCGAAAATAGCAATAGGTCGAGGCAAACAGGAAAAATAAATACGAAAGCGAAAAGACCAAAGGCGAGGTGATCAAGGCATGTTTTAACCCGAGCAATACACCCGCGGCCGTCACGGCAATTTTAGCGACCACCCCGAGCAACAACAAAAATAAAGCAAACTGCGGGTAATGGCTGCTACGAAACGTGATCCAATAGCAAGCCCCCACCGCTGTACTGGCGACGCCCAAGCCAAGAAGATAAGAATGGAAATGCTCACCCGCCAACAATCCACCTAGAATGCTAAGCACAATAATCACAATAAACGTCATGAGTTCCCACCTTTTTTCTCAGTATGGCACTGACGCAAACCGCCAAAAACAAGCCTCTTAAGAGAGTGCGACCTTGCTTGCAGGCTCTATGCACGCGGTTGAAATCGACGACTGGACGTTTGCTATCAAAGCACCATAGCGGTGATTAAGCGCGTCGACAGTGACGATCTGCCCTTGCCGGCGGATACTCACTTTAGTGCCCAAATCCACCCCTGTGAAACGCATCTGCTCATTGCCGCCACTCACAAAGTGGAAGCAGTCAATCGCCAAGTCAACGAGCCGAAAGTCTCGGCGACGACAGTTCAATCGTGCTACCCAACGTTTCGCCGATAAAACTTGCGCGGGAGACAAGGCGCGCACTGCAAACTGCCAGCCTTCACTCTCGCCATAAAAATCCATCGGAAAATGCCGCTTAAATTTCTTCTTATCGTAGTAAGATTTCATTACATTATTTTCATTTTATTCGCCATGGACTGGCACGCGAGTCTACACAGCTATGATGCCGTATAAGCTTTCGCTTGCCCAATAAAATTTATGTGTCAAGCAGCGGCAATCTAAACCAATGACAGACAATGATAAACCTACCGCAATCAAGCGTATACATATGCGCTATCCTTAACACAGATGGCAAATGGAGAGGAGCCTTCCCTACATGTGTAGAAGACTGGTTTTGTGGTGTGTTGTTTCTGTATACATGCTGTTCAGTATCCACGCTCACGCTGAACAGGCCCAGCCGCGTGTATTATTTATTAACCCTGGTTATGCAACGGAAAGCTTCTGGCAGGACGTGGATGAATATGCCAATGCCGCAGCCTCTGCATTGAATGTGGATCTAACGATTCGTCACGCCGATCGCAATCACTTCGCGGTGCGTCAAATCCTAGCCGCTACCTTGAGTAAACCGACCCACCCTGATTACATTATTATTGTGAATGAAAAGCTGGCGGCCAAAAACCTACTCCCCATACTGAGCAAATATCCCATTTATGTGCAACTTATCTTGAATGATGTCGATCAGCAGACCAAAACTAAACTCTATCAAGATCCACATTGGCAACAATACTTATTGCCAAGCATCATTCCCAATAATCATGCGATAGGCTATGCGATCGCCGAAGCCATGGTGCGAGCAGGCGATAATGCCCCTGGCGAAGCCGTCATGATTTCAGGTGATCTCACCACCCCCGCATCCGTAAAACGCGAAGCAGGCGGCAAACGCTTTTTCGTTGAACGCTCAGACATTACGTTACATCAAGTCGTTCATGGTCAGTGGGATGAGTCCATCAGCCAGGAGCAAATGCATACCTTATTGCAACGCTATCCCAATGTACGCTACGTGTGGACGGCTAACGACCATATGGCATTTGGTGCGATGAAAGCCGCACGACAAGCGGGAAAAACGCCTGGCGATGACATCTATTTTGCCACGGTCAATACCTCCGAGCGGGTGCTTTCTTTGCGAGAAAAAGGCGACATTTCCGCTCTTGGGGGCGGGCACTTTGAAGCCGCTGGCCTTGCATTGAGCCGTATTTACGCTCACGATAAAGGTTGGTCGTTACCACAGCAATGCACTGGACAGTTATTTCACTTAATTGAACCTGGCTCCGCTTTTTTCCTACAGTTGCGCGAGCAGGCGTGGGATCAAATCTCGTTTTTGAACATGGCGAAAGGGATTGAAAGCCATTGTCATTCAACCACAACGAAAATGGATAACTAAGTGATAAAACGCGATGTAAACTTACGCGGTCTTCAAGCGCGCGTCGCCTTCGTTGTGCTCGCGATCAGCTTACTTTTTGCGGTAGGGAGTACACTAACGCAGATGTACATAAACTACCAACGCACACTGGCTGCTACCACGCAGCTGGTAGAGAGCCGGAGCCATAACTCGGCTCGCGTGATTAGCCACGCCTTGTGGGTCGTTGATTTAGAGCTTGTACGCCGCAGTGTAAAGGGGTTATCGATGCTCCCCACCATTTGTCGCGTTGAGGTAAAAGGTTTTGATGGCACACATATCACTGAAGTCAATAGTAGCAGTGAGGATTGTGACGCCAATCATCAGTCATTGTTGAGCGTTCAAGGGAACAATATTGGCACCCTGAACATTGTGCTCGATCGCAGTGCGATTAAACGCGATGCCTTCACGGGCACCGTGCCTGTCGCTATCGTCCATTTTACTGAAACCTTGCTCATTACCCTGCTCATTCTGTGGGTCATCCATCGGCTGTGCTCGCGCCCCCTCCAACAACTATCAAATACGCTGGATTACTACCAAACTGACAAGACCAACCAAACGAGTGTGCCACTCTCGTTGATTCAACGTAATGACGAAATAGGCAAAGTGTCTCGCTCAATCAATGCGATGCAATCGCGTATCAGAGACGACTTTTTACAAAAACGCGTGACAGAGCGTGAACTTCGCCAACATCAAACTTTATTGAAAGAGCAAGTTGAGCAACGCACCAAGGCACTCAATTGGCAATCAAACGCTAGCTCGTTACTCGCTGATATTTCAATTCAATTCTTACGCGCAGACTCGCAATATATTACCGAAAACGTAGAGAAAATTTTTCCCGATATGGCGTCATTACTCGGTGTTGAGGCCATTGGTTGGTATGCCTTTGACGCATTCCGCGCTGAACGCCGTTGTTATTGGCCACAAGAGATTGATTTTGCGCCCCAGACCGTCGATTTAAGCGATATGCATATGATAAAACGGTGGCTGGCTGATACCGACGCACTGGTCGTGCCCCATGTCGGCCAACTCGGCGATGATGCAACGAACGAGCGCTCTTGGTTGCGCCAACGGCATATTTTATCGTTTGCCGCTTTTCCGCTGACCGACGGTAGAAAAAGCTTTGGGATGATTACAGTGGCAAATCGCCGTTTACCCTTCATCTGGGATAACAATAAAACGTTGCTTTTAAAACGTTTCGCTACTGCCATCAGTGAAGTCATGATCCGCGAGCGGAACCATTACGCCATGGAAGAGCTGCAAGAAGAGCTGATTGTCGCCAATGAAAAGTTGAAAGTCCAAGCAGAAACCGATGATCTAACTCGATTAAGTAATCGAAGACCGTTCAAGCGTGAGCTAAAAAATCATATCCAGCATGGCATCGCCAGCCGATTACCTGTCGCCGTCATGATGATTGACGTCGATCACTTTAAAGCATATAACGATGAATATGGTCACCTAAAAGGCGATGACGTTCTCACCCGAATCGCGCGCGTGCTACTCACACAAACCGAGCGCTATCAAGGATCGGTTGCCCGGTTTGGAGGCGAAGAATTTGCGATTACGCTGTCCACACGCTATGCCGCCAAGCTAACTCAACTAGCCGAAACCATTCGCGCTGAAATTGCCAAGCTTGATATCGAGCATAAGAAAAACCCAGATGGTGACAGAATCACTGTCAGCATCGGTGGCATTATCACCCTACCGACTCGTGAGACCACTGACTCTTACCTGCTTGAGATGGCTGACCAACGTCTCTACCAAGCCAAAGAGGAAGGTCGCGACCAAACTAGGATCCTTGACCAAACAGCGGAAAAATAGCGAGCTTGCTCACGCCCTACTGTCAATGCCACACGTGAGTCATGACAGTCCGATGACGGTATGCTACAACCCTCGTCAGCGATATGTCGGCCACCTGCCTAAGCGGGGGCCGCCTCATTGTCCGGATAATAAAATGTCACTGACCCAAGCAGCAGCGCTTCAGACGCTGTAGACGCAGAAAAGGAAGCCCTATGAAAGTCGTCTTTGTCCGTCACGGAAAAACCGATTACTCATTGGCCGACGCTCGCCAAATGAGCCAACTGGAAAAAGACTATGCGCCACTCCAACGTGCGTGTATTCCGGCCATTCAATCGCTAGCCAATCACCCGAGTATACAACAAGCGGAAATCATCCTCTCCTCGCCCTACACACGCGCCTTACAAACAGCAGAAATCCTCAACCGTCAATTGCAAAAAGAACTGTTTGTCGAGCATGATCTCCGCGAGTGGCAAGCGGATGTCAAAGGGAGCTATATCCCCCTTTCAGAACGTGATAGACGCTGGCTTGAGTATCGCGAGTTGTTTGCCAATGGAAATGAAGTGACCAATGCAGGTTATGAGTCCGCGACCGCGTTGTATCGCCGAGTGACATCTGTGCTCGATACCTATCAAGACTACAATACGATTGCGGTTATCGCGCATTTTAACGTGATTGAGAGCTTAGTAGGTTATCGTGAGCAGGGGATTGAGTATGGAGAAGTGATTGAGGTCGACTACCAACCCAACCTCTAACGTCTCCCCTTAGCGGGCGAGGTTTGACGCGCTAAAAAAGGTAAAAATCGCATACCTCGATGCAATGACTTTACCGATAATTATAAAAGGGACGCAATAGGCGTCCCTTCTCGTCTTACCACGACTCGACCAAAGCCATCACTCGGTCAAGCCATTGTTTTTAATCACATTTTGATACCAGTAAAAGCTCTTTTTACGATGACGAGAAAAGTCACCACTGCCGTCATCGTGACGGTCAACGTAAATGAAACCATAGCGCTTGCGGTATTCGCCCGTGGTAAAGGACACGCAATCGAGACAACCCCATGGCGTGTAACCAATCACCTCAACGCCATCTTGCCAAATGGCCTCTCCGAGTGCCTCGATATGTTGTGACAAATAGCTAATGCGATAATCATCATTGATTTCCCCTGAGGTTTCACGCTTATCTGTCGCGCCAAGGCCATTTTCCACTACAAAAATGGGTTTTTCATAGCGTTCATAGAGCTCGGAGAGCGCAAAACGTAGACCTTTGGGATCAATCTGCCAGCCCCAATCAGAAGCCGGTAAGTGCGGATTCAATCGGCTTGCGCTAAATAAAGCATTTTCATCTTCTTCTGGCGGGTTGGCATCGACAATGTTGGTCATGTAGTAACTGATCGCTAGAAAGTCTACTCGACCGTTTTCCAAGATGTACGCGTCATCGTCCTGCATTTTGACCTCAATGCCTTTCTCAGCCCATTGCGGCCAAATATAGTGAGGATAGTGGCCTCTGACCTGTACGTCGCTGCATAAATATTTGTCACGCATCGCTTGCTGTGACGCCAGCATATCATCAGGGTGACAACTTGCCGGATACAACGGCATCATGTGGATCATGCTACCTATTTTAAAATCCGGATTAATCACATGCCCTAGAGACACCACTTTGGCACTGGCAACGAATTGATGATGTAGCACCTGATAAAGAACCTGCTCGGGATGATCGTGCTCGGTAAAAATCACACCTGAATTACAATAGCCAAATAGCGGATAATCCCAGTTGAGCTGGTTGTTGATCTCGTTAAAGGTAATCCAATAAGTCACTTTGTCGCGATAGCGCGTCATTACTGTTTCGCAAAAACGCACGAAAAACTCAATCACATCTCGATGCGCCCAGCCTCCGTATTGCGTCACCAAATGCTGGGGCATCTCAAAATGAGAAAGCGTAATGACAGGTTCAATCCCCTTCTCTAATAGGTAGTCAATAAGGTCATCATAAAAGGCAAGGCCCGCTTCATTTGGCGTAAGCTCATCACCATGAGGAAATATTCTCGACCACGCGATAGACGTGCGAAAACACTTAAAACCCATCTCCGCAAAGAGATCAATGTCTTCACGGTAGCGATGATAAAAGTCCACAGCATTATGGTTTGGATAGGCTTGATGTTCTTCCACCCGCTGGGTAATTTTGCGCGGTGTACCATGGGCACCTTTGGTCAGCACATCCACAATGCTGACGCCTTTACCGTCGCAATCCCATCCCCCCTCAACTTGATGAGCCGCTACCGCGCCACCCCATAAAAAATGCTCAGGAAATACCGTTTTCATTGTTCACCTCTTTGTATCGTCTTCCGCTAGGCTAACGATTTCCACTCAGCTGAAGTGTGAACTGACTCGAAAAAGCATAGGACCTCCACTACCAACTCGCGATCAAGTGAATAGAAAAGCATTAATAAAGAAAAATTATGCTATTAACCTATCGAGTGGTTAGTGCTAAGCTGTCTCAATAGGCAAGTCCATGCGATTATTCTTCACTTATCAGGAGCTTTCATGAGTCGGTTTAGTAACGTTGCTATTGTTGGTGGTACCCATGGTAACGAGTTTAGCGGTATTTACGCACTGAAACAGTGGCAATCCAACCCAGCAATCACAGCCCGCGATAGTTTTTCCACCGAACATGTGTTTGCGAATCCCTCTGCTTATAGCGCCAACAAACGCTATGTAGACTGCGATCTTAACCGTCAATTCGATCCTAAACTGCTGGCTGACTACAGCTTGGCAAACTACGAGCAAAGTCGCGCTAAAGCCCTTAACCAACAATTAGGCCCAAAAGGGGATCCGCGTGTCGATTTTATTATCGACCTGCATAACACCACCAGCAACATGGGCCCCACACTGATACTCTTGACACTTGATATGTTCAATAAGCAACTCGCCGCTTACATTAGCGAGCGTATGCCCGATGCCATCATCTTAGTCGAAGATCATATTGAACCTATTCAGCACGCGTTTTTATGCTCAATCGGCAAGCAAGGTGTGATCGTTGAAGTGGGTCCACAGCCCCAATCGGTGCTACGTCATGATGTGATGGAATCGATGCAAGAAATGACAACACACATTTTGGACTTCGTGCATCTGTTTAATATTGATAAGGTGCCAGCGCTGCCTAAAAGCATCACCGCCTACCGTTACAAAGAGACACTGCATTTGCCACAAAATGCGCATGGAGAGCGAATTGGTATGGTGCACCAGCACGTTCAAGACAAAGACTTTCAGCCAATACAGCCCGGTGAACCCTTGTTTATGTGTTTTGATGGCACTGAATTAACATGGCAAGGCGACTACACGGCCTATCCGCACTTCATTAATGAAGCAGCCTATTACGATAACAATATTGCGATGTCGATGGCCAACGTGTTTACCTTGACAGTATAACCCGTTTCACAGCCTCACACGCTCAGCGAGCACGAGCTTCTGGGATTTGTACTACGCTTAAAAGTAAACTAAACAGCCGTATAGAGTCCAGTAGTGAACCAGTCCAATGACCAATATATTACCGCCATACTGCCCTCGCTTTTTCGCCATCTCGATACGGCGGTTGTTATTGCCGACACAGATCGCCGTATCCAGTTTTTTAACCCACAAGCAGAAGCTCTGTTCGGTTGCAGCCTAGCCGATGTCAAAGGCGCTAGCACGCGCATTCTTTATGCCGAACAAGAAGACTTTACCGCGACGGGCAAAGATCGTTTTAATACACACTCAGTTCAAACATACTATGACGTTTATGTGGTGAGGTATAAAACCGCCGATGGCCATGTGTTTTTAGGTGAAACACATGGTGGGCCAGTATGCAATGAGCAGCAAGTTGTCACCATGTACGTGGCTTTTATTCAAGACATTAGCACCCGCGTAGAAGTAGAATCCGCTCTCAACCAGCTCCACTCAATCACTTCAGCACGCAATTTAGATTTTTGCCGCCGCGTGGAGCGCATTCTCTCTCTCGGGTGTAAACACTTTAACTTGCCTATTGGCATACTAAGCCAAATTAATGGCCAGCGTTATACCATAAAATACGCGCAGCATCCCGACAACGCCCTGCAGTCTGGGCAGGTGTTTGATCTGAAAGAAACATACTGTTATCACGTCTACGAGACTAATGAGGCGCAAGGTTTCCACCATGTTTCGCAAAGCGATATCAAAACCCATCCCTGCTACGAACACTTCGGCCTCGAAGCATATATCGGTGCCCCCATTTTTATTGATGGCGAACGCTATGGCACGTTAAATTTTTCAAGCCCAGAACCCACTCGCCCCTTTGTCTCACAAGACTACGAACTAATACGACTCTTTGCTGAATGGGTCGGCCATGAACTGGCGCGTCTACGGGATTGGGAAGCACTCGAGCAGGCACAGCAATTGCTCGAGATACAAGCAAATACTGACTCGTTGACGCAACTTTATAACCGCCACTATCTCAGCAATGCTCTCGTTCAGGAGTTGGCACGCTGCAAACGGTACAACAATCCCTTAACGCTGGCGATCGTAGACTTCGATAATTTCAAACGCTTAAATGATACCTATGGTCATCGGGCAGGCGATATCGCCTTACAACGCTTTGGCAATATTGTACGGGAAGAATCACGGACCAATGACATATACGGCCGCTGGGGCGGAGAAGAGTTTCTCTGCTTGCTTCCTGAAACAGATTTAAGTGGTGCGGAAGTTGTACTAAAACGTTTGGTGGAGCGCGTACATGGTGAAGAAATTCACGTCGACGGACAAACCATACGCTGTACCATCAGTATCGGTTATACGGGCTTCTCGGCAGGTGATACACAAGACAGCATCATTCAACGTGCCGATACCGCGCTCTATCTCGCCAAAGAAAACGGCCGCAATCGAATCGAAAAGCAATGATTCGATGGCAGCCGCTAAAATCTTCGTCGGAGCTAGATTGTCAAACCTCTGCCCAGCTAGCTTGTTGGATCGGCTTCTTGCTCTGTGTTTGTGGCTGTTTTTTGCCAATATCGATCGTAGTAAAAGAAGGTGTGGTTTTTCCGCAGCTCTGCCGCGTTTTTCTCCACATCTTTCAGGACCTCATTAGACACGCGAGAAGACGCCAGCTCAAACTGCGCCATTGCCTGATCCCTTAAATCAACAAATCGCCCTTGGCCAACTACATCCAGGTACGCGGAAAGGTACACCAAACCATCCATATACTTTTCATCATCGGGTGCATAATCTGTTGTATATACGCGACCTAACGCAGCCAAAGACATGAGATCGCCCTGCTCTATCGCTTTTTCACGCCACTCAACGGCTTTAGGGGTTTCGCCACGGCGAATAAAGTCACGGTATAAACTCTTCGTTCCGGGAATCCCCCCAGCATTGGCAATTTGCTTTTTTACCTCAGCAGCTGCATCCAGGCGAGAGCTGGGGAAAAGATAAAAGCCACGCTGCGCCGTTTCTATTTGTGATGCTTTGTGTAATAGCGCATCGACATCGTTTGCCGCAATGGCCTCTTCGAGATAGACCTCAGCTTTTTGTTTATCGGTGGAAGCGGTGTATTGGTATAAACTAAAGGCAGCCTCTTCAGGGGCGTCTTTATACCAGGCATCCAAGGCCTCTTCGTACTTGTGACGCCATATCGTGCGATGGTTAGCTGACAACCACTCACCTTCTTCAACCAATAGCTTCATGGCTGGAATGTAGCCTTCTCGTGCAGCCTGAGTGAGATATTGCTGCGCCTCCGGAGAATACGCGAGTTTCTTGCCATCATCACTCACCAACACTGCATACAAGTAAGCCGCAGGCACATTACCTTGATCGGCAGCCGCTCGCAGATACTTCTCCGCGCGTTGATAATGGAATTGCGCACGCGACAAACGGCCATGTTCAAATAGGGACTCCGGTGTCATCGCCTGAATATCATAGTCATCGGCAATTTTCTCTACTGGCTCCAATGACACAAACGGTGTCGCCTCTATTTCAACCTGCTCGGCGAAAGCCTGTCCACTGATAACAAGCAAAAGAGCACAAAAACTGACTTTTAATTGTGATGACTTAACCAATGTTGACACTCGAACCTCCTGAAATGACGCCGCCACAGCTTATTGCATCACCAATTCGCGCTGCCGGTTTTCCATCAATGTTGACGCTACCAGACCCAGCATTTACTGACCGACCATGCGGTGGATGCTTAGGCTTACTATGAGGGGCCAGTGGGTCGCCTTTGCGTACCGCTGGGATCCCATCAATCTTTACCGTTGGTGAACCCGCTGTAATGGGCGTAGGCGGAAAGCCATCATGGGCGGTACCAATATGGCCAACCAGTGCAGCTTTTGGCATAGTTTTCCTCGATTCTTATGAACTTGCGAATATGATTAGGGCTTCTTCACTGCGCGTGGTGAGGCCGGTTGTTTACCTTGGTAACCCGATCCACTCCCCGCACTTCCACCTGCATTGAGATTTATCACAGGCCCTAATAAGTGCACGCCTGCAGCATCCACTTTCATGACGCTACCACCGGCCGATACGGTAATCTCTGTACCCGCATCAAGCACGACATTTGTGCCCGCTTTTAGATGTACCTCACGTCCGGCGGTGGCCGCGAAACGGTTATTAATTTTTTCATGAATACCACCATCAACCTCAAAGGTGGCGTCCTTTTTCACTCGCTCTCTTGCTTGCTTATCGACGGTAACATGTTGGTTATTCCCCACTTTAGAGAAAGAATCATGAGCCGTCTTTTGGTGCTCATCATGCCTTATTTGAGTAATGACATCATTTTCGACATCGGATTGCCAATCACGCTGTGCATGTAAATACACTTGCTCGCTGTCCGATTGGTCTTCGAATGTTAGCTCGTTATACCCTTCTCCTTGATGCGATTCACTGCGCCACACGGTTTTAGTTTTATCTGCAGGCAATGTATAAGGGGGTACATTTGTTGCGTGATAAGTGCGTCCGGTAATAATCGGCTGATCTGGGTCGTTATGTAAAAACGACACAATCACCTCATGCCCAATACGTGGAATCGCCATCATGCCGTATTGGCTGCCGGCCCAGCCCTGAGAAACGCGAATCCAACAGCTACTTTGTTCGTCACCATTTGAGTAACGATCCCATGGAAAATGCACTTTCACCCGACCATGCTCATCACAGAATATTTCTTCACCTTCGGGGCCGACGACAATACCGATAAGGGGGCCGTCCACCTGTGGCTTAGGGTGCGGGGTTGCCCGCCACGAGGTGGAGGCCGGAATCACGGTAAACTGATTATGATAAGTGGTAGCGCCAGAACAGCCTTCTTCTTCGACCGCTTGTGGCTGGGTGCCGTAATGCTGAACGCGCACCACTTGCCATTTTTGATTCATGGTACGGTCGAGATGATCTTGCATTTCAAATGCATGCCCCGCCTGTACAAGAAAATGATTACTTTTTCCGTCCGCGGTGACTTTATCACGCACCAGAAATTCTTGCCGTACCTGCGCTAGGTGTTTGCCTTGGGCATCATCTTTATATCTGCCTGGGAAATCATAAACCTCATAATCTTGGCGTTGATAATCGATGCCTGCCGTGTTTACTTGTTGCAAAAAACTATAACTCGGCTTTTTAAAGCTATAGTCTTTCATTGCCAACGACGAGGGAACAATGCGCGTGCGTTTTTCTATCGCACGGATATACGGCTCATCCACCACCGCCCCTGACTGCGCGTTGTGGGCAATCGGCTGCTCTAGAGCTGGGAGAGCGAAAGGTGAATCAGTAATGTATAAAAGCTGCTTTCCCTCTTTCCATAAAAAGCAGTAGATGAGCCCCTCTTCTGCGGCGATTCGATGGAAAAACGCCAGATCTGTTTCTCGATACTGAACACAAAACTCACGCTCAGCATATTCTTTTGTCAACCCGAAACCGACATCCGTGATATCCATTTCCTGCAACAGCACTGAGATGATTTGCGGGACCGTTTGATGTTGGAAAACGCGGCTATTGTGCCGTAGTGACAAGCGCTCCAGCTCAGGCACCAGTTCAACATCATAGTAAGTGTGGTGGTGTCCAATATCGCCTTGGGAGAATTGGCGAACAATACCACTGACGCGACGCTCACACTGCTCATTACGATAGAGAGCGAGCGTTGCTTGGCAATCCACTAATTGGTCAGGGGTTAGGGAATGATCGCGACTTGCCAATGCAATCGAATAACGAAACCCGTTGCAAGCTTGCTGATCAAACGCCGCAGCAGAGAGAGATTCATTGCCCTGATACTCTCTGACCACAAACGTGTCTGGCTCTAAGCCCTCGACGCTAAATTCAAAACGTAGTTTCGCCATGATCTCTCCCGAACCTTGTTCCCGCAAAAGTGAACACTTGTCTAGCACTCCTCAGATTAATGACTGAAGCTCGCTAGACAAATGATGAAGCGCCGGCAATATGCCGACGCAACATATGAGCCCTTAGGCTTCAATAGGCTTACGCCAATCGTCTGAGCCTGACGTACCCGCGTTAACGTGATCCCAGGTGATTTTACGATAAGACATCGACACGGTGAGATTCTGAGTGAAATCAGATTTAGCCGGATCTTGGCAATGTGGCATTTCACAGTGGATGTCAACAATCGACGCACTCTCGAGTTTGGTAGTAAAGAAGTTTTCTTGCTTACCTTCAATCGACGTGCGGTACCATTTTAACTCCACAGTAGACATTTTTTCGCCTGAAGACAGCGCGTTGTAAAGCAATGGAACAGCTTTATTCAATGCCACGGTAAACTTGAATGGCTTGTGGACACGTTGTCCTGATGGCTGACCAGACTGAGGATCAGTTGGAACCGTGACATTGTGATCAAACTGCTGTACCAGCATCTCATCTTCATGACCTTCAACGAATGCATCACCGATTGAATCAGCTGTGCAAGCACCAGCAGTG
>NZ_PXUD01000113.1:0-1014 GCF_003390965.1 Salinivibrio sp. HTSP | reverse complement strand
TTCACCTTCAATCGAGATATAACATGGCGTTGGCATAATCGCTCCTCTATTTTTTTGATTTGAGTTTCAACAGCGACTCTTGCTGTCTAGCCCTACTAGCAAGCTAGATTTATGCCAACTTTTAATTCGTTATATATCAGACAGTTAATTATTTGCTGACCAATTTTTTGCACGCCTCAAGCAACTTCTTGCCAAGCCAAGCAAAAAGTTGCTTGGCATATCGCTATACCTTTACGCACTGCCTAGACGCTTTAAGAAGTCGCTTAGCACCAGCAACCATTACTGCTCACTGAGCAATTCGACGGTGTCCCTGCTATACACTTTACCAACTTTCTCCCATGGGATTGGGACAGTCGATACACCTGCATCGACTCCACGCTGTCGAACTCTTTGCGGTGTGGGTTTGGGGCCCTGTCTATACTCATCGGCCGTTGTACCATTTTGGTCACGGTCTTTCTCTCGTGCAGGAGCCAGCTCTGCCAAATAAATGAGCTGATCACAGCCCATTAACCACACTTTGGCTTTCCCATCAGGTAACATACCAAAGAATAATTCAGTCCGAAAACAGTAACCTAAAGAGCCATCATATCGCTCAAAGCTGACCCCTTTCGCCATTATTTCCTTAACCTTCTGAGAAAGATCATATTTAGTCACGAAAAAACGCATATTAATAAGAGACGTCCAATATATATAAATACTATCCGGTAAATGTTTATTTGCTGAGCCTAATTGGCGCCCACCTAGAGCAGTCAGAGGCGATATAGGGAAGCCAAAACCATCATAATCAGGAAACACAGTACGGACATATTCTAACTTACTTGTACTCATCGATTGAGCTAGACCATGGAGCGGCATTGTCCAATCTTGCTCTTCATTCACGCCATATGCTTGCGTGATGTAGATGGGATAAAATGAAGGCATTACCACAGATACGCGCCAAGGATCACCAGGTAGAGGCTCTTTTTCTTTACATCCAATTAATAAAAACAATGCAAGCAGGGTTATCAGTGTTTT